>JAFLJT010000136.1 GCA_022712855.1 Pseudodesulfovibrio sp.
TTTTGAAGCAACGACGCCAGCGGACAATTATGCAGTGCTTCCTTAATGTCGCGATACCGGGAACATCTTGCTCAGAACTTTTTTGAGATCTTCCATTTCAACAGGCTTGGCAATGTAGTCATTCATGCCCCCGTCCAAAAAGACTTCGCGATCACCGAGCATAGCGTGGGCCGTCATAGCGATAACTGGAATATCCGGGTTCAGTATATTCGTCCCTTCTCGAATCAGGTGAGTGGCCTCTGTCCCATCCATTCCCGGCATTTGTATGTCCATGAAGACGGCGTGGAACGGTTGTGTCTCCAAAATTTTCAGAGCATCCCTGCCATCGCAGGCGGTTTCAACAGTATGCCCGAGTTTACCGAGCATCCTTGAAGCCAGAAGCCGATTGACGCGATTATCCTCGACCACCAACAGGTGCAGGCCGGAATCAGAATCACTCGTGCACTCCGGATCCTCTGGACCACAGGTCCCATGGGCAGGGTCAAAGCCGAAACGCAATGAGAGAAAGAGCGTCGTACCACGCCCTTCTTCGCTGTCGATAACAAGCCCACCATTCATGAGGTCGGACAGCCGCTTAACGATACCGAGACCAAGGCCCGTTCCCTGATGACGGCGCACGTAGGAACCATCCACCTGAGTGAACGGCTCAAAGACAAGATCAATCATATCGTCGGGGATACCAACACCGGTATCTTCCACACTCAGCAGCAGTTGGATGGTCCCCGCCTCGGCATCACGACGCAAAGCGTGAACACCAATGGTGACACTGCCCTTTTCAGTAAATTTAATGGCATTGCCGACCAGATTGAACAATATCTGTTTGAGACGGCTTTTACCGCCTTCAATCAGGTCCGGCACAACCCCGGAGATTGAGCTTTTCAACTCGATCCCTTTGCTCAGAGCCTGCCCGTGGAAAGTGTTCATGACGTCGATCACCATCTGCTCCATGGAGAACAGTTCAGAAACCACTTCCATTTTGCCCGCTTCGATCTTGGAGAAGTCGAGAATATCATTGATGATGGACAGCAAGCTTCGCCCGGAAGAAAGAGCGACGTCAACATAGTCACGCTGCTCTTCATCAAGCTCCGTGGTTTGGGCAAGTTGCAGCATACCCAACACACCATTGAGCGGGGTGCGCACCTCATGGCTCATATTGGCAAGAAATTCGCTCTTGGATTGGTTGGCTGCTTCGGCAAGCTCCTTGGCCTGAAGCAAGTCCTGTTCGCCAGCCTTGCGCTCAATGGCCAACGCAATCTGCTCCGAAACTGAGACAAGCAAATCCACATCCTTGACCGTATACTGATCCGCGTTTGAATAGGACTGCACGGCCATAACACCGACAACTTCACCCTTGATTTTGAGAGGAACACCAAGCCAGACCTCGGCCTTGGTCCCGAACATCGCCTCTTCGTTCGTTTTATTTGCTTTAAGGAAATCATTACGAACTTGATATATTGAGCCATGCACATCCTCTGAATACAAGGGCTGCACGACTTCCTTGCTCGTTATAAGCAACGGCTTACCGGTTCGAATGACCTGAACAGACAGACTTGTGGTGTCTGGCTCATCAATATCAAAAACAAGCCCCCTACAATCATCGTGTTCATCTTCGAAATATGTGAATTCAAGGCGTTTTTTCGTCTTATCAAGGAGCGCTATAAAGAAGTTGGAGGCGTTGATATTGTCGCTCAATATGGCATGAATGCGTTCATACAGTTCTGCCAGATCCGAGGTCACGCTCACCGCATTGGAAATCTGGTAGAGCATGTTGGCAACGGTTTCAGTATATCGTCGCTTGGAAATATCCAGAATAGTCCAGATGACACCCTGTTGAAGATCATCCTTGTCCACGGCCTTGGCAAATAAGCTGGTCCAGACCGTGGAGCCATCTTCGTTCCGAAACAACTGCTCTGTCTGGTAGTCGCCGACTGTGACAAGCCCGTGTGTGCAACGCCTGCGGAAACTGCGGTACTGACGCCGTGACGGGAAATAATCTGAGGCTCGGCCGCCGACAAGGCCCTCGACCGTTTGCCCAAAAATTTCGGCACCCCGGTTGTTGATACGGACAATGACATCATCACGGAACAATCCAACGCCGATAATGGTATTTTGCTGAATAGCCTCCATTTCGTCCAAGGCCTCATGCAGTCGCATTTCGGCCTGTTTTCGCTCAGTAATATCCGTAATGGAGGCAATTATTTGAGATGAACCAGGCAAAACATCCACCAACAAATGTACATACCGTACTCTTCCAGACCGTTGGAGGAAACGAAATTCATAAGAATTCAAAGGGGTTTCCTTCTTCAGGAGACGCGCTTGGCGAAGGGCTTTCATACGAGGCTGATCTTCCTCTAAGACAAAAGAGCTCCACGACAATTTCCCTTCAATCTCATCAAGCTCATATTCCGACAGCTGGACAAAACCTTGATTGGCTTTACTGACCACACCATTTTCTTCAATGATGACAGTTGCTGTACCTGTGGCCTCAAAGACGGTTCGATACCGTTCCTCACTCTGTTTGCGGGCTTTCTCTGCCGCAAGCCGCTGACTGATGTCGCGCAGGACTGCCACGTAGCTATCAGGATCCTCGCCCGGCTTGGGCAAAATGGATGACACGGACAACTCCATGGGAATATCGTTCCCTTTGCTGTCCTGAAAGACCCACTCACCAAACCAGTATCCCTGCACGTCCACGATCGGAAGGATTTTGGAACCAAATTCTTTATATTTCTGGTCAGAAACATGGAGTTCCCTGGCGGCCATACCAAGAACATCAGCCTTCCCCCATGAAAACATATCGAGGGCGGCAGAATTCATATCGGTGATACGACGGTCCCCATCAAAGAGCAGTATGGAATCAATGGAACTTTCAAAAATCGTTTCAAAATGCTCACGGCTCTCAATGGCTTCTTCCTGAGCCTCAGCAGACTCGGTTATATCCCTTGAGACCGTCGCAACGTGGGTAACAACACCGTTGGTTCCGAAATAGGGATACATGTGAACTTCATAACATTTACGCCCGGTTGCAGGGAATGAGAACCATGCCGTATATGTCACGGTTTCCCCGTTCAGGCACCGTTTGAGCTTGGGCTCTATCTCTCGTGTGAAAATCTCCGAACCCCATACGTCGGCCATATTTTGGCCCAGAATGGATTGATCTCCACCATATTGCTCCGTGTAGGCCCGATTAACAGCCTCATAGATGAAATCTCGATTGCTCAAGGTCATGAGATCATGGGAAGCGCTGGCAATAAATTCATACTTTTCCAGCGCTTCTTCCAGATCCTTACGAGCGGTGATATCTGAGAACGAAATAAATGCGGCTTTACGCCCGTCTAGCTCAATGAGTGCTGCAGATGCCTGTGTCCAGAAACGAGTCCCGTCAGGGTGGAGCATCTCCACATCAGCTTGATCCACAAACCCATCCCGAAAGAAGCGGGCAAACAATCGACGGCGCGCTCCGTTGTCAGCATAAAAACGCTTGGACGGAATACCGACGGAATCCTCCGGATCAATGCCGAAATACTCTGCGCCCCGCTTATTGGCATAAAGACTTGCGCCACTCTCAACATCCATGATGATGAGAGGCAACGGCGATGACTCAAGGATCGAGCGGAATCGCTCTTGACTCTCTCTGAGGCTCTGCTCTGTCTTTTTTTGTCTGGTAATATCCGTAATAACACCGACAATGCCGCCAGGATTACCATCTAGATCATTGAAAATAGCCTTACGGACCAGTATATTACGTTCGACACCGCCAAAGTGAGAAACAAGCTCGAACTCCTGCCCCCCTTCTCCGGCCAGCAGCTCACGGTCCTTCTCCTGATACACGGAGTCTTCACCCTGTGGCGCAAAATCCCCGATACGCTTGCCCACAATGTCCGCTTTAGGCAGTCCGGCAAACTCTTCGAAAGCCGTATTACAGCCGAGGTATCTGCCCTCAATATCTTTGTAAAAAATCTGATTGGGAACCGCATCAATGACGGTTTGAATGAAAGAAAGCTGATTCCTGAGCGCCTCTTCGGCCCGCTGGCGTTCTTCTATCTCAATCTCAAGACGTTCTCGTTGGGATTTCAGGTACGCCGCGCGCTCCAGGCACTTGAACAGCGCCTTATCAAGCTCAGCCAGAACAGCCTCTCCCTTGATGACAAAATCCCAGGCGCCATTGCGAATTGCCTTGATCGCATCCTCGATCTCACCCGCACCGGAAATGACAATGTATGGGATCTCCACCGAGCAATCGGCCAACTCAGACAGGACCGCATGGCCATCCATCTCGGGCATATGCAAGTCGATGAGAACCGCGTCTGGCTGCTGGTGCATGAACAATTCGATGCCGTCGGGACCGTTGTCGGCTTCAACGGTCTCGTATCCACGCTTTTCAATATGGTGCGCCACAAGCGCACGAAAAGTGGAGTTGTCATCGATGATCAGTACACGGGGCTGGCTCACGGCGGGGGGCTCTCCTCTGGGTATTTTCTATAAGCGTGAAAAAAGATACCAAAGAACACCCCGAAGGGGAATTATATATTGTTTTAAACACCGACTCCCCGCGCCTTGTGCCCAACGCCCGATCAAGGTACAGTTCTGAATAATCCAAGAATTTCAGGAGAAAAACAGATGCGATCCATACTCATCACACTGACCCTTGCGGTGACTTTGTTCACCACCCCAGCTCTCGCGAAAAACCCTTTGTTCATCGCGGACATCGACTTTGCTCCCTACTCCATGCTCACTGCAGGGCATCCCGCAGGCATCGACGTCGAAGTTATGAGCGAAGCCGCCCGCCGCGCCGGACTGACGCTGGATATCCAGTTAAAACCATGGGACAAACTCATCAGCATGGTCAAAAATGGCGAATGCGACGGTGCTTTTTCCCTGTTCAAGAATGGCGACCGTGAAAAATACGCTCTGTTCATGGACGCCGTGGCCGTTCACTATAGCGATTATGTGCTCTTCACCAAAGTCGGCAATAAATTTTCCTTCCGTTCTTACGACGATCTTTCTGGAAAGATCATAGGCAAAATCGGCGAGATATCTCTTGGAGAAGCATTCGATACGGCCAAAGCTCAGGGCACAATGAATATCAAGACATACCCGGACCCAGCCCTCGCCTTACGCGCACTGCTCATGGGTGAAATCGACGCCTACGCAGGGAATATCGATGTCACCTATGCCCGTCTCAAAACCATGGGCATGACCAGTTCCATCGTTTACCTGCCTAAAAAGATTGTCACGGACCAACCATCCTACCTCGTCATTTCCCGAGCCTCAAAATTCGAAGGCAAAGAGCTCATCCTGCAAAAGCTTGAACGTGCTCTCGACCTCATGCGAAAAGATGGCACCTATAACAAGATCGCCCGCCGTTATCTGTTAAGATACTAACAAGATACGCCCACTGCACAAATGAATCGACCCCAAGTTCTGCCAGAAGGCGGTCCTTGGGGTCGATTAATATGGCACTCTGAACGTCATCACCAGACCTGATAACAGGTCAGCCTTTGCATTCTTTGGTACTGAGAACAGGAAGCGTAAATATAAATTTGCTGCCCTTACCAATCTCACTTTCGACCCAGATATAGCCGCAGTGTCCTTCAACGATGTGACGGCAAATAGGCAGTCCGAGTCCCGTCCCCTTAGGCCGATTGGCAAGGCTTTCTTCAGCCTGAGTGAACTTCTCAAAAATCGTTGAACACTGTTCTTCGGGAATACCTACACCTGTGTCGATAACACTGATTCTGACATGGTCACCCACTTGGCGAGCGCGACAGGTGACACTGCCATCCTGGGTGAACTTCACGCTATTCGAGAACAAGTTGACCATAACCTGAATGAGTCGGTCATTATCCCCAAGCACGTCAGGAAGGCCGGACGCAATATCGGTAAGCAACAAGAGGTCAGCTTCTTTGAACAAGGCACTGGATGCTTCCACCGCACGATTTATGAACACAGCAGGGTTCATCGGCTCCATGCGGTATTCAACCTTGGCAGCCTCAAGCTTGGCTAGATCGAGTACGTCGTTGATAAGCGCAGTGAGCCGATCGCCTTCCGAGGCAATGATGTCGATATTCTTTTGTATCCGCGACATTTCCTTGCACAACTTTTCATTTCCCTTGTGGTCAACGGCAGGAAAGACGACTTCCACCAACTTTTTGCGGATGATTTTTGCAAACCCGATGACCGACGTGAGCGGCGTACGCAATTCGTGGGAGACGATGGAAAGAAATTCTGTTTTTGCGCGATTGGCCCGGTCCAACTCCCGCGTCCGTTCCCGAACCCTTATTTCCAATTCATCATGGCTCTTTCTGAGCGTCTCTTCGTTGGCCTTGCGCTCTGAAATATCGCGAGCCGTGATAATCGCCTGACGCTGTTCATGGAGTTCGACGGTTCGTAGCATGATTTCCACAGGAACCGGGGTTCTGTCCTGACCATAAGGGCAACTAAGAACAGTCTCAAGGTTCAGACTGTCACCCTTGCTGTGCAACAGGCTCTCTGCATACCGGGCAATGTGGTCCGGCAAAAGCTCCTTAAACTGGGTACCGATGAGTTCGCTTGCCCCACAGCCGAGCATGGAATCTGTGGCGCCAGAGACATCCACGATGACACCTGTGTCAGTATCCACAATGATAATGGCATCATTCACACGATCAAGAAGCGCACGAAAATGTTCCAGCTCATCGAGTCGGGTTTTGAGTTCCGGGTAATAACTCTTACTGATGGAGCGCTTACCCAGACCAATGAGCTTTTCGCGCTCCTTGGCCGGATCAGGTTTACGGTCAGCACGCTTTTTCATAAATTCCCATAACGTCACTTGCAGACGGCTGCTTCGGGTTGGTGAGCATACACGCATCCGCCAAAGCGTTCTCCGCCAGAACGGGCAGATCATCCATAGACATGCCGAGCTGGCAAAGATTGTCGGTTATACCCACAGCCTGCTTCAATTCTCTAATCGCTTGAAGGGATGCGTCCCTGATTTCGTCCAAAGGCGCACCTTCGGGCATACTCCCGCCCAGCGCATTGCCGAGTCGACGATATTTTTCAGGTGCAGCGTCAAAATTGTAATCCACAACATGGTCGAGAAGTATAGCGTTGCACTGACCATGCGGCAGGTCCAGAAATCCACCCAAACTGTGTGCCATGGCATGCACCGCACCGAGAATAGCGTTAGAAAATGCAAGGCCTGCATAGGTGGAGGCGAGCATCATACCTGTGCGAGCCTCTATATTTTTAGGATTTTCAACGGCATGGAGCAAGTGTTTGTGCACGAGTCGAACCGCTTCCAAAGCATTGAGATCAGTGATGGCCGAACTCGCGTTGGACACATACGCCTCGACGGCATGAGTCAAGGCATCCAAACCAGTATAGGCCGTGAGCTTTTCCCCCATGGTGACAGTGAGCATGGGATCGATGAGCGCCACATCCGGCACCATTGTTTTCGATACAATGGCGATTTTCAGCTTTCGCCCGGTATCATTGATGATACAGAACTGAGAAACATCAGCAGCAGTCCCAGCGGTGGTGGGAATACAAAGAAGAGGGGGGCCGGGATGGTCCACATTGTCCACCCCTTCAAAGTCGAGAATATGTCGGTCGTTAGTGCAGACGATACCAATACCCTTGGCACAATCCATGGGCGAACCGCCCCCCACGGCAACAATGGCATCACATCCTTCACGGCGATAGATCTCCGCCCCAGCCATAACCTCGCTCTCGCGCGGGTTGGGGGTCACACCTGAGTACACCACGCAAGCCACACCTCCGGCCTGCAGACTGTCCACAACCTTACCGGGCCAGCCTATGTCCTCCAGATGTGGACCAGTGACCACCAGCGCTTTTTTTATGGAAAGATTGGACGCATGTTGACCGGCCAGCATGGCAGCGCCTGCGCCGAAAACAAATTCCGGTGCAACAAATTTCCTGAGTTCGGAAATATCATATTCAGACACAAC
>JAFLJT010000304.1 GCA_022712855.1 Pseudodesulfovibrio sp.
ATCGTCGCGCTTAAACACAGAGCCGACGGTCAGCCAGAGGATTTTCACATCAAGTGTAACCGATTGGTTGTCTATATACCAGACATCGAGCAAAAATTTATCATCCCACGAAAGAGCGTTGCGGCCGTTGACCTGCGCCCAACCGGTGATGCCGGGGCGCATGTCGTGTCGCCGCGCCTGTTCCGGTGTGTAGAGATCAAGATACTGCATAAGCAGCGGGCGTGGGCCGACCAGCGACATCTCGCCCTTGAGTACGTTCCAGAGTTCCGGCAGTTCGTCCAAGGACGTCGAGCGCAGGAGCCGACCAAAGGACGTCAGGCGTTCACAGTCGGGCAACGGCTTGCCATCCGGGTCGACGGCATCGCGCATGGTGCGGAATTTGATGATCTCGAACGGCTTGCCACCAAGGCCGGGCCGGGTCTGGCGAAAGAGCACCGGGCTGCCGAGCTTGAAGTGCACAAGCAGCGCGATGATGAGCAGCACAGGCCAGAAAATGAGCAGGGCCGGGATGGTGACGAGCAGATCAAAGAGCCGCTTCATATCAACTCCATGAACGACAAGATAGCGTCGTTGACCTTATCCACGTCGAATTTCTCCTCGGCAAGCTTGCGGCTGGCTGCGCCCATCTTCGCGGTGAGCGCGGGATCGACAATAAGCTTTTCCATGGCAGCGGTGAGTGCGTCCACGTCCTTGAGCGGCGTGAGAAATCCGTTCTCGCCATCGATAACCGTCTCTCGGCAACCGGGTGCGTCGGATGTGATGACAGCACGGCCCATGGACATGGCTTCGAGGATGGAACGCGGCGTCCCCTCGCGATAATAACTAGGCAGCACATACGCGCTCGCCCCGCTGATGAGCGGTCGAACATCGTCCACGGCATCGAGAATTTCGAGCGCCCCTTCCTTTTTCCACCCAGCAAGTTCGGCTGGAGTCACAGCATCGCCGCCCTCTTCCATGGGGCCAGCAATACGGAACACAGCCTCGGGATACTGCGCCTTGAGCCGCTTGGCAGCCTCGGCAAAGAGCGCCACGCCCTTGGAACGCACTAGGCGCGACAGGCAAAGAAAGACCGGCTTCTCCGGCAACGGCGCGACCGAAAAATGTTCCAGATCAATGCCGGAACCACCGACAACCGTGGTCTTGGCATGGTCCGGCACAACATCGAGCTTGCGGAAAAACGCTTCGTCATCGGGATTCTGAAAAATGATGCCATTACACGAGCGCAGACCCGCCCGATACATCCCCTTGGCGATGTTGAAGAGAATACGCCGCTTAATCCCCTTGTCCTCAGTGAACGCATAACCCAATCCGGTGATCATCGAATACACGCGCTTCGGATGCCCGACCCACGCCATCCGCGCGGCCAAAGAGCCATACACCACAGGCTTGAAGGTATACGAAAGCACGACATCCGGATTGATACGATTCAACACCTGCTTGAGATGCAACAGGGTGCCAAGATCAGCCAACGGATTCAGCCCACGCCGATTGAGTGGCACCATGGCATATTCCACACCCATGGCCTCAAGCTGCGGAGACACATCCGGCACATGCGCCGGAGCCAAAGCATGCACCTCATGCCCCAGCGCGACAAGCCGCTTGAGCAGCGGACCACGAAAATTGATAAGCGACGGGGCATACCCGCCAATGACGACGACTTTCATTGAACTCGATTAGGTTATGGTAATGTTGCTCACCCCTTTCTAACAAAAGGGTGGTGGTTTGGGAATGGGGGAGGCGTGGTGAGGATGGGCGAAAGAATAAGCCGCCGAAGGTGAATTCGGCGGCTTGGTAAAGTCTGGTTATCTAGAGGCTTTATGCTCGGCTCTTTTCCCACATTTCTAGGATGGCCTTTGCTGTCCCTTGTGGCGGATCGCTGTGGGTTGTTACGGCTTCTCTGATATACTGGTCGGCGAGTTTGTCCGTTTTCAAAAATTCCGGGTGGCCTTGGTATGTTGTGATCACTAGTTTGTACTCGGCAATATATTTCTCAACACCATGGGTTGTGTCGTTTCTGAGGCTATCGATAATAAGGTTGACCGCAGCCTTGGCTTGTTCAAATACAACATCTTCATTGCGCGGATGGGCAGCGGCCAGTGAAACGATGGCTGCATAGTACTCCTGCGCTTTTTCAAGCTCGTTGGAGTCGCCGAAACCGCCGGAGAGGTTAAGCGCAGCCTTAGCTTGACGAAGTACAATTTTTTCATTGAGAGGATGCGTTTCGACCAGAGAAGCAATGGCTGCATAGTATTCCTGCGCTGCTTCAAGTTCATTGGCGTCGCTGAAATAGCTGGTGAGGTTGACTGCTGCCTTGGCTTGTTCAAGTGCAATATCTTCATTGCGCGGATGGACGGAGACCAGTGAAACGATGGCTGCATAGTATTTCTGCGCTGTTTCGAACTTGTTGGCTTTGCCGAGAATGACGACAAAGTTGAACGCACCCCTTGCTTGTTCAAGTGCAATTAATTCACTGCGGGGGTGGGCATCGGCCAGTGAGGCGATGGCCGCGTAATATTCTTGCGCTGTTGCAAGCTCGTTGGCGTTGCCAAAATAGTAGGAAAGGTTGAATGCCAGTATGCTCCATAGCCAAGCGGTTTTCTCATTTGTGGTGTCGGGGAGTTTGACCAATTGTCTAAACGTGCGGTGGTCGGCATAGTCCTCAATAAGCCTGTCGAGGAAAATTGCCGTGTTGAGGGGGCGAGCTGACCACGCGCTTGCCATAAGCGTGTCCCTCACATCGTTGGTCAGCGTATCCTCGTCGTCTGACAACAATTGCAGCACAAACAGTTCGCCAACAAGGTCCGGTTCCCATGGTGGGATGGATTGGACAGGTTGCCCTTCCTCATCTTTGGAGGCAGAGCCGTTCAGTGCCTTGAAGTGGTCCAGATTTTCCTTCTTGATGATCTCCGCGATTGACGTGACGCAGTCGGGAAGTTCTGTGTTGCGAGAAGTTACCCCGCCAGAAATGGTTGCCAGCGCTAGTAATGCTTTGTCCCCTTCCGTCACACCATTAGGTATCCAAAACTGCTCTTCTTCGCGTTCAATAACATCTAAAAGCAACGATTTGCGATCACACTCCGTACCGCAGCCGCCCCTAGCGACTGCATCAGCATAGTAAGCGGCAAACAAGGGGCGCATGAGTGAATCAATCTTCTTCAACTTCTCAAGGCTTTTGTCCCATGTTGTGGGTTTCTTGATGCTCTTCCTGTTTTGGTGGAAGAAGAATTCAAGGATGCCAACAGCAACTTCCTGGCCGGTCTGGCCGAGGACAAGACTTTCGCCGTATTGATGTTGGCTGATGTCAGGATTGTGGCTAATTTTCTCCAATGATCCACTTTTGTTGTCTCTTTCCAAAAGCAGGATACGCACAAAGTAGCTAAATTCGGTTTTCTGGTGAATCAGGTCGGTAAGGACTTTCTTGAGTTTTACTTCATCTTGAGTGGCATAATCGATGACAATAAGCGTCGGCTGGTTGGGTTCCCAGTTGGAAAAATCAAAGTCCAAATTGGTGAGGGTGCCAGCCCTCCACGCGCCACCGTTGCGTTGGCAAAGCTCCAATGCAAGGCGACTTTTTCCCACACCGCCGGGACCAACAATGGAGGACCAGAGAAGGGACGAGTCATCATTGAGAAACGTTGTAAGAGATTCCAACTCCGTATTTCTGCCTACAAAAGGAATGTATTGGGAACGAAAGACAAAGCGGTTTCTTTCTATGTCTGGGTCAAGAAGCCCCTTGAACTTTGGCTGGGGGTTAATAAAGCGAAAGACGTCACCCAGATCTTCACGGATTTGCCCTAACTCATCCTTGATATCCTCAAGCCCTTCCCACAGCTTAAGCTGTATCCGCAAGTCACGAGATAATGATTTACGATGCTCCACATCCATTTCGGAACGATCAAACGGCCCTTCGAGGAGCTTTTCGATTTGCGCCTCAGCCGTCGTTTTCTGTGATGTCTTGGTGGTGAAGTGGGTCAACTTATTCAGAACGTTTGTAGTCCATTCATACTTGCCCAATCGTTTGAGAAGACTCTCTCTCATGGAGTCAGTCATTAGCTTGGCAGTGCCTTTGCCTGCTGAAACGATGAGCGGGGAAACTAGCTTCAATCCGAGCTGGGCCTGCCATTTCTTGACGCCCTGCTCTACAAGCCAATCGACAAGATGTTTGGATATATCTACGTCGGAAAGCGCTTTGACCAGTTCGCTGGGGGCTTCGTAGTCTCCGGCAATCAGTTCCATTACGCGTGCGTCTTCAGAGGAGTTCGTCATGCTTAATACCGTATAGAATCATCGAATCATGTCAAGATGAGTAGAAAGAGGAAAACCGGGTTTTTGCCCGGTTTTCTTTTTGGGCAAACGCCCATATTTGATTCGTTATTTACTTCTCGTTCTGAAACGCTTCCCAATCGGCCAGGAAGCTGGCTAGGCCGCTGTCGGTGAGGGGGTGCTTCATGAGCTGCATGATGGTGGAGTATGGGAGGGTGATGACGTCTGCGCCGATGAGGCCGGTTTCGAGGACGTGTACGGGGTGGCGGACGGAGGCGACGAGAATCTTGGTGGCGTAGCCGTAGTTGTCGAACATGGTGCGCATCTGGTCGACGCTTTCCATGCCGGACTGGCCCAGCGCGTCGAGGCGGCCAACAAACGGAGAGACGTAGGTTGCGCCGAGCTTGGCGGCGAGCAGGGCCTGAACCGGGGAGAACACGAGGGTGACGTTGGTCTTGATTCCTCGCTTGGTCAGCTCGTTGAGCGCCTTGAGGCCTTCGGCGATCATGGGGAGCTTCACGACAACATTATCGCCAAAGGAGACGAGGTCCTTGGCTTCCTTGATCATTTCTTCGTGGGTAGTGGCGATGACTTCCAGAGAGACCGGGCCGTCGACCATTTCGCAGATGAGTGCGGCCTGTTCGCGCCAGTCTCCGCCCGCGCGGGCCATGAGCGTGGGGTTGGTTGTCACACCGTCGAGTAGGCCGAGTTCTTTGACCTCGCGGATTTCATCGAGATTCGCCGTATCGAGAAAGAATTGCATGTGTCCTCCTTGTTGGACGCCGCGCAAAAGAGGCGGGCTTTGATTCTATAAGCTTAGCATAAATACGCAATAGAGAAAACCTTCCGCAAACGTTTCGCTGCCCTTCGTATTCTTCTTTCCCCTTGCAACGGTTTCGTTTACATTGTCTCCCATGCCGATCATGGAACCCATTCACGTTATCGGGCTGATGCCCGGATCGCTCGAAATAACGCCCTTTGCCAAAGAGGTGCTCGCAGTCGCCGACATGGTTGTCGGTGGCCGTCGCTTGCTCGACGCCTGCCCGGACAGCCTGCTCCGCGACGAAGCCGAACGCCTGCCCATTACCAAAGACCTGGCGTCTGTCATCGAGGCTATCAGCGCCGCTGCCGATGACGGTAAAAAAGTCGTGGTCCTAGCCGATGGTGACCCGCTTTTCTTCGGTATCGGCAAACGGCTCGGCGAAGAATTGGGCCGCGAAAATCTGATCATCGAGCCTGCGATCTCCACTATCCAGCTAGCCGCTGCACGGCTCGGACTCTCTTGGGAGCAGATGGATTTTGTTTCCCTGCACGGCCGCGATGATTTTTCACCGCTCTATGCCGCCCTCGTTCGTGCCGATCTCATCGCCGTCCTCACCGACGCCACCAACACGCCCGCAGAAGTGGGCCGTGCTCTCCTCGAACGCGGGGCCGATTGTTTCTCCATGACCGTCCTTGAGGATCTCGGCACGCCCAATGAGCAGATTCGCCCACTGGCCCTGCACGAAACATGGGGCATGGATTTTTCGCCGCTTAATCTCGTCATCCTCGAACGGCTCTATCCGCCAGAGATCGAGCTGACCCTCGGTATCCCCGACCATTTTTATCTGCATCAGCGCAACTTGATAACCAAGCTGCCCGTGCGCGCCACCGGCCTCGCCTATCTCAATATAGAACCCAGCTCCACCATCTGGGATCTCGGCGCAGGGAGCGGCTCCGTCTCCATCGAGGCATCCCACCTCGCCCGACGCGGACGTGTCTTCGCCGTAGAACGCAACAAAACTCGCACCGCCATGATTCGCGAAAACATCCGCCGAACCGGAGCATGGCTCGTCGACACGGTCCTCGGCGATCTCCCCGACTGTCTCGACGATCTGCCCGATCCCGACAGAATCTTCATCGGCGGCGGCCTCGGCGGCCCGGCCAACGAAAATTCCACTCTGCTCGTCAAAGCCTGCGATCGACTCAAACCACGAGGACGCATAGTCGTCCACTCGATCCTGCTCGACACCCTGCACGCAGCCAAAGACTACTTCCAATCCCAAGGCTGGCCCTTCGGAGTAACACAACTCCAAGTCTCAGCCACAGATCCCCAAGCAGGAGACCTCCGCTTCAAAGCCCAAAACCCAGTATTCATTTTATGGGCAGTTAAGCCTTAGGTTTGAAGATGCCTCCGGGCCACTAAAGCCGCTTCGCGTCTTCCTGCTCTTACGAGCAGGCGCACTTCGTGCAACGT
>JAFLJT010000054.1 GCA_022712855.1 Pseudodesulfovibrio sp.
TCGCGAACAGCTCATGACCATGGCATGGGGCCGTGATTACGCGGTTTATGACCGCTCCATCGACGTGCACATCAGCCGTCTGCGCGCCAAACTCGCGCCGTTCCCCGGCCATGAAAAACGGATCAAGACAGTCTGGGGCACCGGGTACATGCTTGTGGAGAAGAAATAATGCTGCCGGGTCGCCTGTATTTTAAGATATTTCTGAGCTTTATAGGCGTCATCGTTATCGCCATGTTCATGGTCGCCATGCTCTTCCGATTCACGGAAGGGGAGAAGTTCATGAATCGTTTCAAGCGTTTCGCCAATGCCCAGGTGGTCATGGTGCGCATGATGGTGGAAAGCAATGCCAAAGCAGATCCTGAATTCGGGCCGTCCATGAAGGGATTGATGGATGAACTTGGTGAAGCCTACATGGCGAAATTGTGGATCACCGATGGATCGGGCATGGTGCTGGTCAAATCCTTCCCCGGTCCTCTTCCATCTCCGTCAGACCTTGAGCCTGAAGAGATAGATGTCCATGGCTGGGATGAAGTTGAGGGCTACGAAGTCAGCAAGTGCGACAACGACCCACATTGTATCTATGTGGTCATTCCCTTTGGCGGAACGCAGGGAGTTAAACCCGGTACTATCCATTATTTCTATGAAGATTCTGCCAGAGGCGCCCATGAAAAACGGTTCGTCTTCGGTCTGCTCGCCATTTGTTTTTCCGTGGCGATTCTCATCATGCCAGTGTCATGGTTCATCACCCGACGCTTGAACCGACTGCGGCGCGTGGCACTGCGTATTGCGGACGGCGATCTTTCCCACCGTGCCGATATTTGCGGTAAGGATGAAGTTGCTAAAGTTGGCCGCGCCCTTAATGATATGGCCGATTCCCTGTCACGCATGATTCGCGGCAGCAAGGAACTCACCGCCAATGTTTCTCATGAATTGCGCACACCGCTCACTCGTATTCGTATTGCCGAGGAGATGCTCCGACAACGCTGCGGAGAAGACGGTGCCGCGCACCTCGATTCCATCCGCGAAGACGTGGACGCGCTGGACAAGCTCATCGGTCGGTTGCTCGATCTGTCCAAGCTCGATCTTAATGAGGCCCCGTTCACTCTGGAGAGTGTCGACATGGCCGAAATGGCGGAGAGTATTGTGGATCGCCTCAGGCCCATTGCCGATCACCGGAATATTACCATGACCGTCGAACTGCCGAACGAAGCAATGGTCATGGCCGACGGCGAGGCGCTGTATACCGCGCTGGGCAATGTGCTGGAAAATGGCGTCAAACACGCCGACCCGGGTGGCTGGCTCAAGATTTTCATGGAGAGAAGCGAATCGGGCGGTTTCATGCTCTTCACGGAAAATGCACACGCCCCGCTGCCCGATGATGAACTGACCGCGATTTTCGAACCGTTTCGCCGCGCTAAGGGAACTGTACCCGATGGCACCGGGCTGGGCCTCGCCATCGCCAAAAAGATCATCGAACGCCACGATGGCGAGATGACGGCAGAGAATTGTGATGGTGGAGTCCGCTTTGTGGTGGAGCTGCCGACGGCCTAGGGAAGCACTGCATAATTGTCCGCTGGCGTCGTTGCTTCAAAAAGTTCAAACCCTAGCGTACAGGAAGTACATCTCTGCTCTCGATATCCGTAATCCTCGAAGACTCGTCAACGGCTAGTCGGCCGTCGGCCTTGAACTTTTTTCGCGCCTACCCCGCGAACAATTCTTCAGTACTTCCTAAAGAACGAATTAATCAGCGTTTCCCTAGGCCTTCAACGGCCTTCTACGCTTCGTCTTCCTCATTCTCAAGGAGCGCTTTTTTCCGCTCAAGCTCCCAATAATAGCCAGCCAGCTTGCCGCTTTTACTGAGCACACGATGGCAGGGAATAACCACGGCCAGACGATTTCTTGCACAGGCACTCGCCACGGCCCGAACCGAGTCGGGGATACTGAGCGCGTCGGCCACTTCGCTATACGTCCGCGTTTCGCCCGCCGGGATGTTTTGCAATTCGCGCCAGACGCGTTGTTGGAATGCCGTGCCCTGAATATCCAGAGGAAGATCAAGCCCTGTTTCCGGTGACTTGATGAAAGAAACAACTTCGTTCAAATGCATTTGGAGGCCCGAGCCACCGGGCATGATCTCGGCTTGAGAGAATCGATCATGCAGGCTTTGGACAAGCGCTTCTTCGGATTCGCCGAATTCGATAGAACACACACCTTTGTCTGTAACTCCCACAAGGATGGAGCCGAGGAATGATTCGGTGACACCGTAATGGATAATCAGCCCTTTGCCGCCCTTTTTGTACGTTGAGGCGTTCATGCCAAGCACATTATCGGCACGTTCATAAAAGCGGCTGGTCGAGCCGTACCCCGCGTCAAATATGGCCCGGGTGACGGAGTGCCCTTGCGCGAGCGCGCTACGGACCTTGGTGTCGCGCACGGCCTGTCCGTATTTTTTGGGACTGATACCAATATGTTCGGTAAAGAGGCGTTGAAAATGTGATGGGCTGAGTTTGGCGACTTCGGCCAAGGTTTCAAGCGCGGGCATGTCTTCGGATGATT
>JAFLJT010000122.1 GCA_022712855.1 Pseudodesulfovibrio sp.
CCCCTTCCCCCAGACCCCCAACCCCATCTCCCTTCCTAAACTTTTTATCTGCGCATTCGCGCGGATAGTGGGTAGCGGTAAGTTATGCGACTTATTTTTTACTCTCGGAGTTTAAGACAAAGTCGTAATAGAAATTCACGAGATCCTTTCTTCAAAAACACCCATGGTTTGGGCCGAAAAAAGCGGTAGATACTGTCCCGATAAGAAGGACACAGTACCAACCGCTATTTTCGGCTCAAACCATTAACCGGCACGGCAGGAACAAAGCCTCTGCGTACCTGCTCCCTCGCCCGAAGGGCGCGCCAAAAAGTTTAGGAGAGTCCAAAGAACCCTTTTCTCAAAGGGTTCTTTGGTCCCGCTGAAGGCGGCCGTCGGCAGACACACACCACGCAGTGGTCCCCCGGAGGGCCGTCGGGGACATCCCCAAACGAATATTGAGGCTAAATAATCTAAGCTTTCAGCAAATCGCTGAGACTGGAGAGGGGGACCTGACCGTGTGCAAAGATTGCTTTGCAGAACGTGGCGAGGTCCATGCCGGATTGGTCTCGGAGAGTGTTGAGCTCGTGGAGTCCGAGGATGGGCATGACTCGTCCGGCTGGTGCGATTCGGATGGCGCGTACTCGGCTGAGAGATTCTTTTGTGGAATAGCCTGCCTCTTTGAGGATTGTGAGGCATTTATCCTGATCGAGATCGCCGACGGCGAGTCCTGCATCGATCATAGCGAGGGCGGCCCGGCTGAGTCCGCGCTGGTGATGGACGAGTCGGTCCATGGGATTTGTCAGGTAGCCGAGTTCATCGAGCATGTTTTCGGCAAAGGCGAGCCAGCCAGCCATGAAGAGTGGGTTGGTTGTCTCAGAGAGCGGTGATTCGCCGAGCGCGCGCCGTTGGGTATCGAGAAGATGCCTGCCGGGATAGGTTTGGCGGGCGGCCATGAAGACGTATTCACGGCGCATGCGCTTGAGGCGTGTCGGGTCATCCCTGAAACCGCGTCCTTCGAAAATTTGTGGGCTGACATAACAGCGCGATGGCTCGTCAGGCCATGCACCGAGGGCCGGGTCGTAATGGATGGGCCGCAGGGTGGAAGCGAGATGGAGCGGCTGTGGCTCAATGCGGAGCGCTTTGTCGCTGAAAACGTTGGGAAGCGCTGTTTCGAATATGAATCGGCGCAGACGGTGGATTTCGCGCACGATGATGTCGAGGGCTTCCATATCTTCTTCTGCGGGGCCTTCGTAATCGGCGAGGGCGGCCTGCCAGGTTGTTCCTATTTCGGATTCCAGAAATTGGAGAGACGCGGTGCGCTTGTTGTATTCTACTTCTGCTATGGCGTAGATTTCTTCGGCTGTTTTGTCGGTGCCGAGAACTTTTTCGGCCATTTGGGCGAAGGTTGGGCCTTCGCATTCCGGTATTTCCGGTCGGTCAGCCACAAATTTGTCGTAATCGCGGAGTGCGGTGAGGCACTTAGCCAGGAAGCTGGGGGCATTGCCGACGGTCCCTAATTCGCTTTCGCCCAGTTCGGTGAGGAACCGGGCGCAGTCGCGGATCATGGTCTGGGCCGTTGCTCGGCTGGTGGGGCTGATAGCTTCGACATTCTCTGAAGCCAGTTCCAGCAAATTCGGCACGGCTTTGAGGCGTTTCAGGAAACGTTTTTCTCTGGCCTTGGCGCTTTTGCTGGGCAGGTCCACGGCTTGATCGAGTCCGGTGAATGCCACTTGAAGATAGAGGCCCGGTGCTTTTTCCCAGGTTCGGATGGAGTCCAGTTCGATTATGACGCCGCTTGCACTGAGGGCCAGGGCGCGGGCCGTGGCTCGCTCGGCGTGCGTTTCAGCTTTGGCCTCGGCGAGTTCAAAATCGCGCTGGAATTTAATCAGCTTGGCAACGTGTTTGGTGATGCCTTTTTTTGAAAGATCGTCGAATCGGTCGAGGTGGTTTGCCGCTTCTGCCACGGGAGGCATAAGAGGAAATGTCCCTGATGTACACATCACGGGGAAATGTTTGCCTAAATAGGCGCAATATTTTTTGGCTGCTTTAATTTTCATTGACCGTATATGGGGTGCTGCTGGCGGCTTACGCCTCAGCAGTCTGAGCTTTTTTCGTCAAGGTGTTGACTCTGGCAACGAGTTCGCCGAGTTCGGCCTTGGACACCTGATCGTCTGCGCCCACGGCAATGCCTTTGTGGTGCAGCGTCTCTGTGATGATAGAGGAACACAATATAACTGGAAGGGCTTTGAGCGTCGAATCTTCCTTGATGCGGCGTGTCAGCGAATGCCCATCCATGGCGGGCATTTCGATGTCAGAAACCACGATATCTACGAGCTCCTGCAATGGGATATTCCGTTCGGCGGAGGTCTTTTTATAGTTCAACAGTTGCTGCCAAGCCAGATCACCATTTTCTAATGGGGTGACGGTGACACCGGCTTTTTCCAGAATGCCGGTGATCATCTTTCTGGCCATGGTGGAGTCGTCAGCTACAAGAGCCTTGATCGCGCGTCTTTTAATTTCTTTCTTGAGGACCGGGGTCGGTTCCTCCACGATGAGGGCATTGGGATTGAGGTCCGCACAGATTTTTTCCATATCCAGAATGAAAATGATGCGGTCAGTAAATTTGACCACGCCAGTAATGGAATTGAGTGTCAGTGAGGAGACGTACCCAGTGGGCGCTTCAACTTCTTTCCAATTGATACGATGAATGCGTGTGACACCGGAAACGAGAAAAGCGCTTTTAGTGCGGTTAAATTCGGTAACAATAACCTTGGGCACTTCTTTTTGTATTCGCTTTTTGCCAAGCCAGCTAGCCAAGTCGATGAGCGGGATAATTTCCTCACGCAAATTGAACGCACCAAGCACCGCAGGATGAGAGACTTCAGGCATGTCTGTCAACTCCGGCATCTGGAGAATCTCCAAAACTTTCGCGACGTTAATGCCGTAAAAGCCTCGGTAATCACCACTGGACCTTTTTTCGTCGAGAAAAAACTCAACTATTTCAAGTTCGTTGGTGCCTGATTCAAGCAGGATATTGGTTTCTGACATGGAACGTATCTCCAGTGGTGTTCGCATAAAAATTCGGCAAAGCCGGAACCTTATTCATATACCATGGGGGTTCACTTTTGCAAGCCCATAGGCGGTCAAAAACGGGAAATAATAACGAATATCATTCTTCGTCGTCGCCAATGCCGTATTTTTTGATTTTGTAGTGGATGGCGCGGCGGCTGATGCCGAGGGTGTCGGCGGCTTCTTTTTTGACGCCGTTGCAGTGTTCTAGTGCTCGGATGATGGCGTGTTTTTCGTTGTCTTCGAGGGACAGGGAGTCCCCGGTTAGGGCCGGGGAATCGGCGGCGGGTGGGTCTATTTGCAAGTCCTGCGCTTCGATGGTGTTGTTCTGGCAGAAGACCAGTGCGCCTTCTATGGCGTGCTTGAGTTCGCGGACGTTGCCGGGCCATGGGTGGCTGGTGAGCTTGTCCATGGCCGCTGTGGTCAGCTTGGTTCCGGGGTTGCCTTGTTCCTTGCTCAGCGTTTCGACAAATCGTTCTGCCAGGATGGGGATATCTTCGCTGCGTTGCCTGAGCGGCGGGATGGTCAGGGTGACGACCTTGAGGCGGTAGTAGAGATCTTCGCGGAATTCTCCGGTTTTGACTTTCTCTGGGATGTCGGCGTTGGTGGCTGCTACGACGCGGCAGGCTACTGTGCGCTCTTTGGTATCGCCCACGCGGCGGATGGTTCCCTCTTGGAGGAATCGGAGCAGGCGTGTTTGCATCTCCGGGGAAATATTGCCGATTTCATCGAGGAAGAGGGTGCCGCCGTTTGCTTCTTCGATGAGTCCTTTCTTGTCCTTCACCGCATGGGTGAACGAGCCTTTGACGTGGCCGAAGAGTTCGCTTTCGAGCAGTGTGGGCTGGGTGGAACCGCAATCTACTACCACGAAGGGCCCCTTGGCGCGTGGACTGAGATCGTGGAGAATCCGGGCTGCCTTTTCCTTGCCTGTGCCGGATTCGCCGAGGAGCAGTACGGACACCGTGGCCCGCGCCACACGTTCCAGCAATTCGAGGAATCGGGCCATGGCCGGGGCTTTGCCGCCCCAGAGTTCGGTGCTTGGTTTTGCCATTCCTGTTGTGGGCGCAACCTCTTTGGGCTTTTCGAGGATGGTGCGGATGCGCCGGACCAATTCCTTGCCGTCAAAGGGCTTGGCGAGATAGTCGGCGGCTCCGGCCTGAATGGAGCCGACGGCATCCGGGATAGTGCCGTGAGCAGTGAGCATGATGATGGGAATATGCGGCCAGTTTTCCAATACTTCCTTGAGCAATCCGTGACCGCCCATGCCGGGCATTTTGATGTCCGAGACGATACAATCGACAGGTTGATCGGCGAGCATTTCGAGGGCTGTCTCGGCCCGGTCTGCCAGTAGTGGCGCTAGTCCGGATGAGAGGAGTCGTGCTTCCAAAACCTGAAGGATATTTTCGTCGTCATCCACCACGAGGATGGTGGGAATGGCTATCTTGGTCATGTCGTTTCCTTTGCGGTGTCATTGGGAAGGGAAAAACAGAATGTGGAGCCGTGTCCCGGTGTGCTTTCAAGCCACATGCGGCCACCGTGTCCATCCACGATGCGCTTGGCGATTGCCAGACCCAAGCCGGCACCATCGACGCTCTCGCGCACTTCCGGCTCTCGATAATACTTTTGAAAAACAAGTTGTTGTTCTTTTGCTGGAATGCCCGGGCCATTGTCTGAAACACAGAATGTCGTGGCCGTGTCGTCGGTGGCGAGCGAAATTGTCACCGAGCTTCCGTCCGGGGAAAATTTGATGGCGTTGCCTATGAGATTGAGGAGTACTTGCTGCACATGGCCGAGATCACACAGGCAGGTTGGAGCGCTGTCAGGGAGTTCGGTTTTCAGCGCGACGTTTTTTGCGGTTGCCGCTGGTTCGAGACGCTCCACGGCAGAAGCGGCAAGGCGAGAGCAGTCCACAGCTTCCGGCATAAGCTCCATTGTTTCTGATTCCATGCGTGAGACGGTCATGAGTCGGGAGAGCAGGTCGGTTAATCGCACGGTTTCCTTTTCGGCAATGGAGAGAAAGCGGTGTTGCTTTTCATTCACCGCGCCAAAAGTTCCAGTAGAAATGAGGTCCACGGCTTCGCGAATACTTGTCAGCGGCGTGCGGATTTCATGGCTGAGCATGGCGATGAAGTCGGCGCGCATTTTCTCTTCGCGCCGGAGGCGGGCGGCCATGGCGTTGAAGGCCAGAGCCAGTTCGCCCAGTTCGTCGCCTGAGAGAACACGAACGTCGCGCGGCGGCGTACCTGTGCCCAGCTCCCGGATGCCGCGTCGGATTTCGCGCAGTGATCTATTGAGAAAATATGCCAGAGCCAGACTGCCGCCGACGCCGAGGACAAGGCAGATAACAAGCCCATACAGGCCGACATCTGTGGCCTGTTGTCCGGCCTCATGGAGGCGGGTCAGGCTTAATTCCATGTCCGCCTGGTTGTCGAGCAGTGATTGTTCAAGAATATCAGTCCATTCGAGGACAGTTGTGTCCGGTGCCAAGTTGTCATTGGGATTTTGTCCCGGGTCCAGAGTGATCTCGAATTCAATGGTCAGGTCGAGCCATTCATTGGTGTATTGGGGGTGCTTTTCCAACGTCGCATTGAGGATTTCGCCGAACCGGGTCAGGTCTTCGACGATGAACTGCACGGCCTCGTCGCCGCCGATGATTTTGTAGCGCCGAATGTTGTCCTGCACGCTGTAGAGCCGCTCCAACATGCGCTGGATGGCGGAATCCACTTCGTGGTTCACGTCCACAATATGGCTTGAGACCTCCGCATCGCGCCGGACCTGCTGAAACAGGTAGGCCGTGGTGGCAAAAAACACGATGATGAGCGCACACGACCAGATAAGCAGCTTGGTGGCGATATTCAGATTACGTACAGCGGGCATGAAAAATGTTTAGCCTTTTTGATGAGAAACGGCAAAATCAATATGAAAAGACAACAGCCGCCATCCAGTCATGGATTTATCCATAACCGGAGGACGGCCAAATAGTTTGCCAATAGTATAGTCAGGGCTTAGCCACGAATTTCGAAATGTTCGTGGACCTTATCGTAATCCATGCTGCTGCACGATACCTTGGTCAGGTCCGGAACGGGAGATTCCGTCTTGAGGCGTTCACGGAATGTGGCATATGCCTCGGCATCACCCTGAATCAGGACTTCTGCCTTCTTGTCGCCCACATTACGGACCCATCCCTTGAGATTGTGTAGCTGAGCGGCCTTAAGAACCCAGGATTGGAACTGTCCACCGGTCACTGTGCCTTCGACGATACAGGTATAACTCTTCATGGGCGCACCTCCATTGCGAATAAGAATTTCAATCTGTACTATAAATATAAGAGAAAAATTCGATTATGGAAAGGGGGAGATCGAAAATATCTCGTCCCGAAAACAAAAAAGCCGCTCTCCAGCTCTGGAGAGCGGCTTAATTGTGTGGATTTGAGCTTATTTGGTGAAGCGGTAAGACTGGATTTGTACTTCCTGTCCATCGATCATGGAGAATGTGAGAGGGGCATTTTTGTGAAACCGGATTCTACGGTTATGTTTCAGTCTGCGGATTTCAAGAGCTGGGATGAATATGTATTGTAAATAACGTCTCACCGCTGTATATCTAAAACCTGCTCTGACTGCTTCATAACCTTGAAGCAGAGGTCTCCTATGTTTTCTTTCCCCAAGCGCTTAATATCCATGCTCGTCTTTGCGGCTGTTGTTCTGTTTTCTGTGCCTGCCGTGGCATCCTTGCCGTATTACAATCGAGATCTGGGGTATACTATCTGGCTTTCGGAAGAGTGGGTCGAAGCACCCGAAGTCTTTCTGTCGCAGTTCAGCCAGTTTCATGATGGCGTGGCTGCGGATATGGCGGGCTGGGAAGCGGGTTATACCCTCAGTGGTGGCGACGTTAGCCTGATTGTCTCGGAACTCCATGGCCGGGTGGTATCCAAAGCGAGCATCGGGAATTTTAACCAGTTTGTGATCCGGGAATTACAGCGCACTGCACGGGCGGTTCCGTCGTGGAGCAAGCAAGACCGCATTCATTTGAACACGGCAAATTTCGATGCGCAAAAGAACACGCTGCGCCTTGAGATGGAAATCGCCGCAGTTGATGGGCAGCGCATGACCACCATCGTGTACATTGTCTATACCTCCAATGGCATGCTCAAGTTTGTCGGGCTGACCCAGCCGGGCAATGCGCAGGGCGTGAAGGCCATCGACGAGGCCGTGGCCTCCCTCTATCTTGACTATGGGTTGCGGCAGTAAGCGTTGACAGGACGGACCGTGGGCGGATACATTTCATTGCAGATGGGAAGCAGGCGTCCACTGTTGCGCATTATTTGGTGCGCAGATTAAACGCCATTGCAGCAGTGCGCTGATATTCCACGATTTTTATTTCGGCACACCGATTGCTTTGTCATAGTTGGAGACCACATATGAAAATAGCCGTTTTGATACTTTCACTCACGCTCCTTGCGTCCCCCTGTCTGGCCGGGATTTATCCTGACTTTGATGGTGGTGTGCTCGTGGCGTCTGCCCAAGACAAAAAGAAAGAGCATCCCGAGAGCGGCAAGGTGGTCATCAAGGGCAAGGGCGGCAAAGTCACCGATGTGGACAAGAGGCCGAAGAAAGGTGGGAAAAAGAAGTAGATATTCGCGCTTGAATAAAATGAATCCCCCGGAACCATGTGGTTTCGGGGGATTTTTTATGCGAAAATTTTCTAAACTATTGTTTAGTCTCACACTCCGGGGATCCCGGATCGGTTCCGGTGTCGACGAGCTTGGCGCGGTATTCCTTGACTTCATCCATGGAATTCCAGCCTTCGTACATTTCCAGCCAGTCGGCGAAGTCCATGTACTCTTCGTCCAGATGCGTTTCGTGCATCTTGAGCCAGACGTTGAAGATGTACATCTCGATCTTGAAAACGGCGTTGTCAAACACCTGGGGCAGAACTAAGGACTCGTACTTCTGGCCGTCCAGACGAGCTGCTACGTGGGAGCAGACGTTGTCTTGGGCGATTTGGTAGTTAGTCTCAGCGTTGTTCACCATGTCGGCGAATCGGTACATCTCGATGTGATTTTCCTTGATTCTAGCCAGGGCATCATCAGGAATTTCGACCCATAATTTGTCGTCTTTCTTTGTGACGAAATAGAACCGAAGCCACTGGTCGAACTGGAAAATTTCAATGGCATCTTTGACGGCATTTTTAACACTAACGCTACGTATCATTATACTATCCTCATATTCTGATTGTCGTTGGAGCAGGGAATATGGTCATCATGGGCCGTCTCGTCAAGGGAAAACCGTGTATAAATAGTATGTAATAAATAGATGCAGAGGCTGTTTTACAGAGATCAAGGAGACGGCGCAGAAAAAGATCAAGGTCGACGCATAGTTCCCTGTGTAGGAAATGCCATGGTTTTGTCGGCAATACCGTAAATGATGCTTTTGAAGTGGTCTGAGGGCTGGACAAAGCGAACGAGATTGGTATATGAAGTGCGGCTCGAAAGAAAGAAAAGCCCCATCGGGCTGAAATACAAGGAGACCACAATGGCACGTCACAAGAAGCATGAGCGTAAGAAAGAGTTGGATCGTAAGCGTCAGCGCCGTAAGAAAGCGATTAAAGCTGCAATCAAAAAAGCTATCGCTGCAAAAGCATAGAGCTTTTTAATTAATTTTAAGATTGAATTCGAGGGGGCCGCATAATGCCCATCTATGAATATCAATGCCATGACTGCCAGTCCGTCTTTGAGGAATGGCAGTCC
>JAFLJT010000089.1 GCA_022712855.1 Pseudodesulfovibrio sp.
TGATATCCTCTTAAGGAAGTTCTACCTATTTTCCGGCAAATAACAAGACCCGCTCCTGGCTAACCGGGAACGGGTCTTGGTTTTCTTATTCTCTTTACCGCTAGAAGCGTTCGAATTCACCGTCATCGTCGGCCATATTCAGGGCGAGGCCGGATGCCGGGGTCTGAGGGGCAGAGGTCGGGGCCCGCTGGGCCAGCGGCTTGGGCGGTGCGGTCTTGGCGACCCTGACAGTCGGTGCTGGACGCCCACCCATTCCACCGAGGTGGAAGTAACCAATGGCCTGCTGCAACACTGCGGCATGGCTTGCCAGTTCCTGTGACGATCCGGCCACATGCTCGGATTCGGCGCTGTTCTGCTGGACAACTTTATCAAGCTGGAGAATGGCGCTCTTGATTTGGTTTGAACCGGAATGCTGTTCCTGGCTACCTGCGGCGATCTCCTGAACCAGCTCAGCGGTCTGAGTGATGTCCGGAACCATCTTTTCGAGCATCTTGCCAGCCTGTTCAGCGATGGCGACGCTGTGGCCGGACAAATCGCTGATCTCGGCTGCAGCAACACCGCTTCGTTCGGCCAGCTTGCGAACTTCGGCGGCAACAACAGCAAAACCCTTGCCGTGTTCACCGGCTCGTGCGGCCTCGATGGCGGCATTCAGCGCCAGCAGGTTGGTCTGACGAGCGATCTCTTCGACAATGGCGATCTTGTCCGCGATCTGACGCATGGCCTCCACGGTCTTGCTCACGGATTCGCCGCCCTGCTTGGCATCATCGGCAGCCTGACGAGCGATGGTCTCGGTCTGGTGTGCGTTATCTGTATTCTGTTCAATATTAGCAGTCATCTCTTCCATGGAGGCAGAGACTTCTTCCACTGAGGCAGCCTGGTTGGCAGCACCCTCAGACAGGGACTGTGATGTCCCGGCGAGTTCGGCGCTGCCTTGGGTGACACTTTGGGCTGCGGACTGGACGCTGAACACGACCTCACGCAATTTGCCGGACATGGAGTTCAGGGCTGCGCCCATTTCCTCAAGCTCGTCCTTGGCGCCCTTGGGATTGACCGGAAGCTGCTCAACATCGAGATTACCCTGATTGATTGCGGACATAACACTCACGGCCTTGCCAATGGACAGGCTTATGGCACGAGAGAAGTATATGGTGATGAGCACGCCCACCAGGAGCATGAGCACGCCAACGATAGCGGACCATCGTTCTGCATTGTTGAGAGCTTCATCAGCGGCACGTTTGCCTGCCATGAACTCATCGACGAATCCGACACCCATAACAACCCAGCCCCAAGGCTTGAAATAGGTTGCGGTGAGGATGGTTTCTTTGCCGTTCAGCAGAGCATCTGTAGAGACGGGCCTACCGCCACTAGCCTTGGCTGCTTCAATAATATCCTTGTAAACCTCAACACCGTTGTCATCCTTGACGTTGAGCAGGCTGGTGCCTTCAATATTGGAATCCTTGTGCATCTTGGCAACACCAGCGGCCTTGCCGGAGCCTCCGAGCACAGTCAAGAAACCAGAGTCACCCAGTTGCACGGACTTGAGGCCGTCACGCAACTGTTGCACGCCTTCCTGAAGGATACCCACATACAGACAACCAAGCACCTTGCCGCTGGCGTCTTTGATGGGACGATACGTGGTCAGGTACCATGCGTTGACCACATAAGCGGTGCCACGGAAGGTCTTGCCGGACTTGATGGTCTTGGCAACGATGCTGGAGTTGGGAATATACGTTCCCACAGCACGTTTACCGTTGTTTTTCAAAATATTGGTCGCCACTCGCAACAGGTCACCCTGTGCGTTCATGGTCTGGAACACGGTACAGGTTGTACCAGTCAGATTCATGATATTATCCACCAGCGGCGTCGGCTTGTTGGGGTCGGCATTCTGGCCGAACCACTGACCGCCAAGAGCCATCTTGGGCAGGGATATGGTAGATTTGGCTTTACTGACCTGGTTCACGGCATCCCAATCAGCGCTTTCTTCCAAAAGGGAAATGTCGCCGCTACGATCAACTATATCGAGCAGAACCCGCATATCGTTTTCAAGCTGTTTGGAAAGAGTTGCATGCTGTGTTGCCAAAAGATTTTCAGCGTCAACAACCGCCAATTCCATTTCGTGATGAGCCTGCTCATAGAAGTATTCTGTGAGCCTTTCGGACACGATACCACTTTGCCAAAACAGAATCCCCAGAATCCCTGCTGTGGTCAGCCCAATCAGGGCCGCACCCAACACTGTCATTTTCTGTCCAATTTTCATGAATATTACTCCTCATTACACGGCTTCATGAAAGAATCCCCTAGGTCGATACAACCACCAAGATAACACTGTAATACATTAGAATATCTTTTGCCATTATATATCGACTTATTTAGTCAAGATTGTGCAATTTGTCGGTAAAGAGCGAAAGCAGTTGTGGTTGGCGAATATCTTCTCTATAGAATGGTGCTTGCCACTAAAAGGAGTAATGATAATGAATCCCGCTATGCTTATCCCATTGGCCGAACCGCTGCCCATACCGTCGGTATGGTTTGACGTGCTGCTCATAGTCACGTTTGCCGCCCATATACTTTTCATGAACGCACTGGTCGGCTCGGCCGCCATTGGTCTTGTCCGCATGCTGCGCGGCAACGACAAGGTCGCCCACGACGTCGGCCAGAAACTGCCGCCGCTTCTTGCCCTGACCATCAATATGGGCGTGGCTCCGCTACTCTTCTTACAGGTGAACTATGGCCACTTCGACTATGTCAGCTCCGTCCTCATGGGCGGCTGGTGGCTCGGGGTCATCGCGGCGCTCATGCTCTCCTATTACGGATTCTACGCCTACAAATTTGGCTATGAAACCATGGGTCAGGGCAAACGAAACACGCTCTTTCTCATCTCACTGGCTGGCCTGCTCTACGTCGGCTTCATGCTCTCCAACAACATGACACTCATGATCCGGCCTGAAGCATGGACACGCTATTTCACCGAAGGCACCGACATCCTCAATCTGGATGACCCGATGCTCTATCCCCGCTTCCTCCATTTCATGGTGGGCGCTGTCGCCATCGGCGGCATCTTCATTGCCCTGCTCGGCCAGTGGCGAAAAGACGACGAGCATGTGGACGTTGGCATGACGTGGTTTCTCCGCGCCACGCTGATCAATCTCGGTGTGGGTATGTGGTATCTCATGTCCCTGCCCGGTGACATGATCCTCAACTTCATGGGCAGAAACCTTCCGGCGACCATGACACTCATTGTGTCTATGGGCTCGGCGGCGTTCCTGATCTGGGCGGGAATTCGAAAGAGTCCCACTCAGGCAGCCATCTGGGCATCGACCACGGTGTTCTTCATGGCCTGCACCCGCCATTGGGTACGCGCCTTCCACCTTGAACCCTATTTCAAGATCGAAACCACCCCGGTGACGTACCAATATTCGTCTTTCTACCTCTTCCTCGGTTTCCTCATCGTCGGCCTCGCAGGCATCGGTTATATGCTCAAGCTCTATTTCAAAGCGACCAACGGCACAAAGGGGAGGATCTAGGTCATGGAATATCCCATCTGGCAACTCTCCACCTTTGGCGGCGGTTTTTGGATCGCCTTCATCGCCACTATCCACGTCTACGTCGCGCACTTTGCCGTCGGCGGCGGGCTGTTCCTGGTCCTCATGGAACAGGCGGCGTATCGAACCACCAACATTGATCTGCTCCATTACGCAAAAAAATACACCAAGTTTTTCATAGTCTTTATAGATTCAAGTAGGTTTATATGACTATTCATATTTTGCCTTTCCTTGTCTAGACTTGATTTATCAAATATCGTGTTGTTTAGATCATTTTTTGATCTGATATTATTATTATAATAAACATTGCGAGGTGCTGTTTCAAAATTTATTCCAAATTCTAAAAAATTCATAGTTTTCCAAAATGCAGATTTATCCCCTTCCGTTAACTCATTATGCTTAACCCTTAACGAGCTATTATTATCAACAGGCAAATCACTCCCAGTCGGGGTTCTATAAGGCACTCCTGCATTCTGCATTTCCGTCACCATCCAAAAAAGTGGGTCATTGCTTAAAGCATCGTTTTCATATGTTCCACCACCAATATCTGTATGATACCCCTCAAATGCTTTTTCTTTTATCCGGCTGTCACTTAAATTCAATGGATCAATAATACTTGTTAATGGGAAACCAACTCTATTTTCATCTAACGATATAGCCTGTCTTACCGTAATAGCATTAGGTGCAATCGACAACCGTTTATTACCTTCATCATTATCACCGAGCATACCAAACGAACCTACAGTATCAAATAGGCCTGTAGAGCGTATTGTTACTGCGTTAGAGTCAGAAGGGATGACAACTTCCTGTGAAATAGTTGTATATAAAGTACCTCCGTTTCTTGTTTTTCCAGAGGGGATACGTCTGTTAATTATTTCTGCTTTACCAGGACTAGCTAAATAATTTTCATAAACTATTTTTGTAGATTTACTTCGATTATGTGTTTTAACCGTTCTCGCACTTGTTAAATCAGGTATTCCATGTTCATTTATAAAATTTTCAAATTCTCGTGCAAGTCCACTGCCCCGACTAAAACCAGCTATATCAATATCTCTATCAGGTCCGCCAAGCAAAAGATTACCATTTCTATCAATACCATTGTATGTACGAACTAGATCACCATACATGGCAAGCACACGTTTGTCGCCACCATAACCACTTATATTGCCTAGTTCATTAGCGCCCACGATTACTTCATTTGTGCCAACACCTGATTGATAAAATTTGTTACCAATATATAAATTAAAAAGTTTAGCGACATTTGTATCTCTATCTGTCTGACTAGCGTCCTTACCTTGGTTTGTGCCATCAAACCCATAAAAAGCATACTCCACCTCATCAGGGTGCAATGAACTAACAGTGACATTGTTCAT
>JAFLJT010000094.1 GCA_022712855.1 Pseudodesulfovibrio sp.
ATTCTGATCAACGAAGGATTACTGCCCAATGCACAGGGACTGTCCAAAAGGCCAGGAAAGGACGTGCCCAACTGGCTCTTTGAATTCCTGCCGGACGATCGTCAGGCGGGACGCCTCCTTGCCAAGACATTGATCGATGACGCCCTTGCCAAGGGACTTGTGGACGACCAAGGAAAGCTGAACATGGTCGGCATTTCCGGATCATTTCATACGGCATCCTCATCAAGCCGCGTGCAGGGGTTGCACGAAGCGATCAAGGAATACGACAATGTCATCCTGCATCAGGTTGCCCCGGCATACTGGGAAGAAGAGAAGGCCACGGCCATCGCGACCGGACTGCTGACACGATACCCCGAAATTTCAACCATCTGGTCAGCCAGCGACCTCATGGCACGCGGCGCACTCAAGGCGACGCAACTCTCATCGAGCAACGAGAAGACCATCATTACGGGCGGCATCGACTGGGCGGACTTCGCCATCCGCATGGTTGCCAATGGCGATTTTTCGGCCACGGTGGGCGGTCATTTCATGGACGGCGGCTGGGCGCTTGTTATGCTCAATGACTACCATCAGGGCATACCGCCGCATCAGCAGTCATACATGTCACAATTCTCGGTGATCGACGCGGCCAATGCCAGACTGTATTTGCAACTATTCGGCGACCAGGACTGGAGTTCCATCGATTTCCGCAAGTTTTCCAAGAAGCACAATCCCACCCTGCAAGATTACCAATTCGGTCTACAATCGGTCATGGACCAACTGCAAAGTCAGTAGGTTTTGCCGTCACACGCAGTAAAAGCTCCCCCCCTCTCCCGCATCCTAGTGTCGTATCGTTGGCTCTCTCTAACGACGTCGACAGAAAGCGTTGTTTGCGATAGGTTTCAGAACACACACTCTGAAAAGAAATTTTGGGAAGGATAACAATGCATTTCTCAGAATGGACACCAGCTCAAAAAATCAGCATCGTCCTTGAAGGGCTGAAGGGAGCTTCCGAAACGGAACTGCTCGCCAAGCACGGCGTGTCCTCTACACTGTACCAGCAATGGTGCGGCCAGTTCATGGAATATGCTGAACACGGATTTGCCAACGAAATTCCTGCCGAAAACGACCAGACTCAAGCCGAAAAACTCAACCGTTCATATATATTTTCTGCGCTTCTCAACAGCATCCCCCACGCCGTCTTTTGCAAAGACATGAAGGGCCGGTTCACCTATGGCAACGATGCGTATTGCCGAGTGGTAAAAATTCCATTTGAAGGCCTCATCGGTCAGGACGACTTTGACCTCCACACCCCGGAGGCGGCTGAAAAATACAGGGCAGATGATCGGAAGGTTATCGACACAGGACAGATGTTTTCCTGCCAGGAAAAAAACGTACACAAAGACGGAACAACGCTGTGGGCTGAAGTGATCAAAGCACCTGTCCGTGACGAGCAAGACAACACTCTCGGCGTCATGGGCATGTTCTGGGACATCACTGAACAAAAGAATATTGAAGAAGAGCTTCGTAAATCGCAAGAGAACCTCGGCTTTACGGTAGACAAGCGGACAAGAGAACTGATGGAAGTCAACAAACGCCTTGAGGCGGGAAACAAACTCAAGAGTATTTTCATGACCTCTGTCTCGCATGAACTCCGGACACCGCTGACGTCTGTCCTCGGCTTTGCCAAACTGATCACGCGCGACATCGAAAAAATATCTGAGAAATGTAAAACCCCGTGCCCGCACTGTACCCGAACATCAGATCGAATTTCAGCCAACGCACTCATCATCGGCGAAGAAGCCCAACGCCTCAAGCGGCTGATCGATGACCTCTTAGACCTTGGTAAGTTTGAATCAGGAAAAATGACATGGAACGATGCGGTCGTTGATCTTAATCACGTCATCGACAATTCTATCGGGACTATGAAAGGGCTGTTCGCTTCCAATCCGCAGGTTGATATAAGAAGTGCCCTCGCCACACAGCCAATTCATGTCAAAATTGATCAGGACAGACTCAAGCAGATCATGATCAATCTGCTCAATAACGCTTTCAAATTCACCGAGAAAGGCCATGTCACGGTAGAAACAACAACCGTAGACAACATATGGGCACAAACCAGTGTGACCGACACCGGCCAAGGCATCTCACAGCATGACATCGCACTCATTTTCGAAAACTATTATCAGGGGATGCAATCCACAATCCATGAAAAAGGCACAGGCCTTGGGCTGTCGATCTGCCACCAGATAATCACCCACTACGGCGGCAAATTCTGGGCCGAGTCCGCACCGGGTAAGGGCACAACATTTTTCTTCCGGCTGCCTCTCGTGAAGCAACCATAACTTCCAGTTAAAGAATCAAAGTAAAAGGCCGACACAGTGAACTGTGTCGGCCTTTTACTTCATTTTCTTTTATTCTTTAAATATACCAATACATCACCACAAAGTGGCAGGCGCTGCCGCCGATGACGAAGAGATGGAATATCTCGTGGAAGCCGAAATGTTTCGGGAAAGGATCTGGCCGTTTGAGGGCATAAACCACTGCGCCGACTGAATAGGAGACACCGCCAGCGACCAGCCATGCCAATGCTGCTACGGGCAGGGATTGGACGAGGGGGTAGATGCCGACGACTATCAGCCAGCCCATGGCGAGGTAGATGGCAGTTGAGAACCAGCGCGGGGCATAGAGCCAAAAAACTTTAAGACCGATTCCGGTGAAGGCCAATCCCCAGACCACGCCGAACATGGACCAGCCCCAGGGGCCGCGCAGAGGGATAAGGCAGATTGGCGTGTAAGTAGCCGCGATGTAGACGAAAATCATGGAATGGTCCACCCGTTTCAGAAAACGGGTGCCCTTCTCAGAGAGCGGCAACCAGTGATAGAGCGTGCTTGCCGTATAGAGCAGAAACATGCCGCCACCAAAGATGGAGAACGTGACAATATGCCACGGCATGGCCGGATTCACCGAACGCATGATAAGCAGCACCGTGGCAAATATCGCCAGGATAGCTGCTATACAATGGGTCAACCCGCTGACTGGATCACGAAGGCTTAAAATCATGGAAACTCCCCTGTGTAAAGGACCGCATTCTCCTTTCTTACACTGGTCTCCAGTTTTAAACAAGCGTTTGAATGCTCCCATTATTTCAAGGGGGGCGATGGTTGAGATTTACTTGGCAAAATATAATCCCCATAACAGCAACGGCACAAGAATGTCGGCGAAGAAGACCGGACCAGCATTGCCGGGATTCGTATTGGCGCTCTCCTTCTGGTCCCTGACATGAACCGAGCACGCCCCGAGCAGGAAGATGGAGGTGAACACAATGGTCGCCAGCCAAAAACCATCGCGGAAAAAGAAGCAGAGAACGCCGGATGTCCCGAGGGCGAGGTTCGTAAAAGCCACTTCTTTCTGGAACGGATTGCCCGCAGGCCAGCCAATATACCCGGCGATTTCATCAGATTTGAAATAATGGCCGAGAAAACACCAGATGCCACCCAGGCCGACATTGATGACCAGCAGCCACATGAGCAACGTGGCCGCCACCGGTGCATCCCAGAAGAAAATGTGTACCCCGGAAACAATAAGCGCAGTGAGCGAGAGATAAATAACGTACATATCTCCTCTTAATCCATGAGCGCGGTTTTCTTTTCAGGCGACCCACATTTTTGAGCATCATCGAGCATGTCAGCCAGAGAAAAGCTGTTGAGCCGATCATACATAGCCTCGGCAGCCTCACACCACAGACGGCGGGTCAGACAGACATCGAGACGGTCACATTCATCGCTCCCGGAACGGCATTCCACCAACGTGTCATCGCCTTCAAGCACGCGCACAACCTCACCCATCGGTATTTCCGAGGCAGGACGAGCCAGCGTATGTCCGCCGCGCGGACCACGTTTACTCTTAACGAATCCCGCGTCCTTGAGCTTGCGAATAAGCTTTTCCAGATACTTGACCGACACGCCCTGGCGTTCGGCAATATCAGAAATGCGCACCAGTCCCGGCCCGCAGTTTTGCGCAATATCGACAGCCATTCGTGTTCCGTATCGACTCCGTGTAGTTAATCGCATGAATTCCCTCATATGTCTGAAAGTTGTGATATTTCAAGCCTTCGGAGGCCCCTCGACCACCATAAGTATGGCACCGCTAACGGGGATTCTCACCCCGAACCTAAAACGGTACGTTCTGTAGGGGAATTACCACAGAAAGAAGGCCGCGACAACATGGCGCGGCCTGAAAATGAATTCCACATCTATACGGTAGGTTTTACTACGATTTCCGACTTTTCATGTAGGCAACGATGCCGAACAAGCCGAGAATATAACCGATACCACCGATTATTTCGGTGACTCCCGGACCGGACTGGCTCAGGTCAGCGAGCATCCGTTTCACTGGCTCAAGCTCACGGCGAACGATGGTTTCCACCTCTGCGATATCCGTCGTCCCTTGAGGATCTGCCACAGCGCTATGCCCATGACCCGCTTTTACAGCGGCAAAGGGCCCCTTGGCAGCGCCATACTCATCGTACTTCACGGTCCATTCTGCCTGATGCCCGGTCCCCGCTTTAAGCAACAAACGCAGGTTCATGCGATTCGCCCGCGACTCTTTCGGGATTTCAAAATCAAATTTTCCGTTGTCATCGGTAGGCCCGGAAAGCAGCATCTGCCCGGTGGCCGCGTCATAGACTTCAATGGTCCCGTCATGCACTCGTTTCGAGCGGGAATAGCCGCTGTCCGTGACCACGGAATTGCCATCCACATACGCAAACAAATTGACTTTATGCGCCGATGAAACAGCGGACAAACAGAGGGTCAGGGCCAAGGCGAAACACACGGCGAGTATAAGACGGGTCATAATAATGCTCGATTAATTGGGAGAAACAGCCAAAGCTTCCGGTTTGACCTTGGCAAGAAATGTATACGCAAATCCGGTGATAATACCTTCAATAACCATGACTGGAAGATGAGCCACAAGCAGCACACGGGCCGCGCTCTCAAAGGCTTCGCCGGACAGAGCCAACGCCCCGGCAGTCAGCACTGCGCTCAGCAACATGGCGATGAATCCGCACGCAAAGGCGGCGGCAAAGCGGCTCCCATTCCCTTTGGTCAGCAAGGGCCGGAACAAGTAAAAACACAGCACCGCAGGCGCGGCCATGGTAAAGGTGTTCAGCCCCAGAACAGTCAGCCCGCCGAACTGAAAAAGCACAGCTTGCAGCACCAGCGCCACCAAAATGGACGGAAATGCAGCCCAGCCGAGGATGACACCGAGCAGACCGCTCAAAATAAGATGCGCGTTGGCAGGGCCGATAGGAACGTGGACGAGGGAGGCTATAAAAAATGCAGCAGACAGAATAGCAACGGTCATGATCTGATCATAATCGATTTTTTTCAGCCCAATGGATGTGCCGGCAATGGCAATGGCTGCCCCACCAAGGAGAACTGGTCCGGCAAGGACCCCTTCTGATATATGCATATAGTCCTCCACCGTGCGTATTTGCGTATAATGGCCACATCAACTGGTTGAATTTGAAACAGTTTTTGCAGCGTGTTAACAATTAGAAATTTGTATACACTGGGTAACCTTTTTTTTCAAGCAGTGTTTGGTTGTGGGAGGGGGAGTGCTGAAAAGGAAAAAAGAAAATGCACCGCTAGCGAACTCCGGTCTTTCACACTTACTTCAACGGAATGCACCAGCCCTTTTTAGCAAGGCTTAGAAGCTGACAAAGGAGTGGAGGCGGCTCCACTACCGCGACACGTACAACCATAGACGGCCCTCAATTGTTTTGATTTGCAGGGCGTTCCACACTCCGAAGGTGGAGCCTCCGCTGCTTTAATCAGATTCTTGATCTGCTAAAACCGGGCGACAAAGCTCCCAAAAGCCGACATTTTTGTTACTTTTTTTGGAGGCTCAGCAAAAAAGTAACGCCGCCCGCGTAGGGCGGAAGGAGTCCCCCGACTGGCTCTCTCTTCTGCCTTTCAAAATCCCAAAAAAAAAGCCGCCCTTCTTCGGGCGGCCTTCCATTAATCTTTTCTTCTTCCGTCAAACTATCAATCAAAATCAGCCAACAACGCACTCACTTGTACACCAGCAACAGTCGGCTGGTCGTTATACCGCTCACGGATCCGATACAAAGCCTGATGCAACTGATCCGACGAAATACCATTTTTCAAAGCCGTATGCGCCTCAATATACGCCGCCAAAGAATCACAAACCTTCAACAAAGGCCCATCCTTGGGATCAAGCGTATCCTGATTATACTCACCACCAAGCTGCTCCTCACTGGCCGGAAGAATCACCCCATCACGCATGATGGTCGCATCAAACTCACTACCGATCTCAAGACCGAGCAAATATTCAAGCCGATCAGCAATATCAGCATACCCACCTTCTTTGAGAGGGCCGAGGACAACACGATCTAGTTCGCGAATCTCATACTCATGAATAAGATCACCGATCTCCTGAGACGCACTTTTGACAGGCGAGATAATATCTCGGGTGAGCAACTCCGGCAGATCATGAAACAACCCACAAAAGAAATTATTCTGACTACGAGCGCGGCACGCGCCAACTTCCATACTGAAAAACCATGAATAGGTTGCCACGATGTACATGTGCCCAAGCACAGATGTTTCAGGAATACGCGGGGTCTGAGACCAGCGTTTCTGAAAACGAAGCCGACCACACATACGCGCAAAACGACCAAGCACATTGTTGTCCTCGTCCAACAACTCGGACACGCCCACGAGGTCGCGCATATCGTTGAGCCGATCGATGAAACTGTCCTCGATCTCGGTCAACTCATGGTCCATGCGGTTGATGGATTTGAGCAACTTGAACTCGGAATAGCTGGCGTAGAGATGCGCCGCATGTAAGATTCGGCGGGCCAATCCCTTGTCTTCTGGCTCCATCATGTACTCGGACATACGATCGATAAAATCCTGGCCAAGCGGCATGATGCGCGGCCGAAGCTGCTTGAGCACCCAATTTGTCAGGGTGCGATAATCATCCGGGTTTTCCTTGATACGGTAGAAGACCGGCGGCTTGATGTCGGTGATGACGAGACGGTAGAGATAGTCAAAAAGACCGCCCTCCACGATGGCGTCGCCGAGCGCGCGTTTGCGGGCCACGTCAAGATCGCGCGAGTTGAGCAGAAAGAGCAACCACGCCACAATCATCTTGTGTGCCTGCTTGTCCACTTCCACCAATTCCATAGGCCGAAGTTTGTCGTTCCAACGCTTCATGAACGCACCGGAAAAGATGAGTTCGAGCAAACTTTTTCTGATGATAATCGACATTTTCTAGGCCCGCATCTTTAAATCGATGAGCAAGAGTGCTTGTAACGATTTGACGATTTCTTTGTCATACTGTCCGCCTTTGCCCAACTCCACGGCCGCGTTAAGAAACGGCATGGCCTCGGCGTTCGGACGCTTGGCAATCATGGCGCAGAAGGAATCGACCACGGCGCAAAGGCGTCCGCAAAAGTCTTGTTTAACCGACTTCAAAGGATACCCGGAGCCGTTCACCCGCTCGTGATGCTGTGTGACACACTGCTCGATTTCGGCGTACTTGAGGTCGAGTCGTGAGAGCATCTCATAGCCGGTATTGGTATGCTTATTGACTTTGTTGCGCTCTTCGATGGTCAGGGGCACGGTCTTGTCGCGGAGAAAAGTCGGAATTTTGGCCATACCCATATCGTGCAGAAACAATCCCGCTGCCAGACGATCGAAAGACTTGCGTTTGATCGCGTCCTGAAAATGATCCGATTTGATTTTGCCAAGGAGCGCAAGACCAAGAAAACCGCAGTTAACACTGTGATTCTCAAGAGAATGTTCAGTGTGCAACCGACGGACCAAAGCACGAGTGCGGTGCATATCTGCATAGAGGTACTCGGTGAGCACCATCAGATCGACCCAGAGCTTTTGCTGAACCGCTGGCACGGGCTGTTCGAAGAACTCGCCCATCCGCCGGGTCAGTGCCTGAGTGAAAATGTCCGCAATCTCCTTTTCCTTGAGATGCTTATCCACCAGAACGAGATCGAGTTGATAGCTGATATGTTTGACGTAGACCGAATGATCGGCACGCGAAACAAAGATCAGACCGTCCTGGGTCATGGATTTCAGCTCGTCCACTTGCTCATTGGTCAGCCGTCCGCCCACCTTGAAATACGGCATGACACGAGCAACGTCCTCCTTGAAACTGAAGATGTTCAAGGGGGGACGATACTTGTTAAAACTGCCGAGGATCTCTGTGGTTATCTGGTAATATTCTTCGTTTAACGCGTCTGGGACAGCGTCCATTTTTTTGGGATTCATTAACTCACATCTTTGGCAAGCTTTTCATACAGCTTGACCACGTTGGTCTGGGTTACGGTCTTGCCCTTCTCGGGCTGCCCGGCGGTGACAATGACAATATCGCCCTCTACAAAGGCCGGGGATTGACGAACAAATACTTCTGCACGTTCCTGATGATCGTCAATGACGTCCAGCGGGATGGCGGGGATAACACCCCAGGAAAGGTTGGTAAAATGACGCACAATGGAATCCGTGCTCAGGGCGTAAATGGACTGCGCCGGGCGACAGGATGACAGGATGCGTGTGGTCGAACCGGACGTGGAATGGCAGACAATGGCCTTGGCCTCAGTCTTGCCAGCCAACATGGCGGCGGCGTGGGCCAGGAAAGTGGAGGGATGCTCCTTGTCGCCGTCAGACGCGCTGAGCGAAACGCCCCCCTCGAACATGAAGGCTTCGATCTGGTAGGCAATCTTACGCATGAACTGAACGGTCTCACTGGGGTAACGGCCAATGGCGGTTTCCTCGGAAAGCATGACACAATCCGCACCATCGAGGATGGCGTTGGCAACATCGGTGGTTTCCGCGCGGGTTGCCATGGGCGAGTTGACCATGGAGAGCAACATCTGGGTCGCCACGATAACCGGCTTGCCAGCTTCGTTACACGCCTTGATGATACGCTTCTGAGCCACAGGCAGTTCGGCCAGATCAAGCTCCAGACCGAGATCGCCGCGAGCGACCATGATGCCGTCCGCTTCCTGAACGAGGTCTTCCAGACATTCCAGAGCGGCCACGCGTTCCAGCTTGGCAATGATGGGCAGCCGTCTGCCATACTGAATCATCTCGGCGCGCAGGTTACAAATATCTTCGGGCTTCTGCACAAAACTCATGGCAACAACGTCAACACCCAACTCCATGCCGATGGCGAGGTCCGCTTTGTCCTTTTCGGTGAGCGGCGCCAGAGACGTCTTCATACCGGGGAAAGTAATACCTTTACGGGGCGGACAGAGGCCGGAGTTCGTGGCCCTGAGGCGAACAAGGCTGTTTTCATCGATGGAAGTCACTTCGAACCGGATAACGCCATCACCCAAAGCGACGGGGTCACCTTCTTCCAGGCTCTCAAGCAGCTCGGGGATGTCGAGGCAGATAAATTCTTTATATTCTTCTTTATACTGCTCACTGGTACCGAGCAGCACCTCTGTGCCCTTGTTCACTTCAAAAGCGCCCAAGCCCACATCCGCAGTACGGATTTTCGGCCCGGACAAATCCTGCAAGATGGTCAGGGTCAGCCCGACTTCCTCTTCGACACGACGAATGATGGCGACCATTTTCTCAAACCAGTCACGCCCGCCGTGCGAGAAGTTGAGACGAAATATTTTTGCACCTGATTGCACCAGTTCCGTGACCGCTTCGTATGTTTCCGTTCCCGGTCCAAGCGTCGCGATGATTTTAATATGTCTATCCATGAGATCTCCTCGTTGGGAAATGGTGAAAAAAGGCATAGTTGGCGCTGTTCAATACATATAAGCGAAGAATATTCGGCCTTATTCTGCATTACTCTCCGTAATCATAGAGCTTTCCATAATCAGACAGATTAGGCGATGTTTGAACTCTAGGCCCGCACGCATAAAAAATCAATAATACTCGCATTTTTTTACCACTCAATTTCGCAGAAGCGGTTGACTTTTTCGCTAATTTGCCTCAAACGAGTGGATAGAAGTGACATAATTGACCAGAATGGACCAATTACGGACAGAAACGGACACAGCCGAGGACACTGGATGGAACTGTACAGCCACGTACATAGAACTCTTGACGAGAAAGGTCGTCTCGTATTGCCCCCCGCCTTCAAGGATCAAATCCTTGCAGAGGTGTCGGAGGCAAAAATCGTGCTGACCTTGCACAAGGGTAAAATCATCGGGATCACTCCCGAACAGTGGACTGTGGCCGTTAATGAGCTTCGCAAAATCAAGAACCCCGGTCCTGCAGCTTTGCAGGAGAGGAACGGGTTTTTCTCGCATTACGCTGAAGTGCCTGTGAGCAAACAGGGGCGAATCGCCATTCCCTCCCCTTTGCGGACCAGCACCAGCCTTGGCGAGAATGTTGTTGTTCTTGGACTCGGTGATCGCTTTGAAATCTGGCCAGCAAGTCAGTTCGAAGTGTTCCAAACTCCTGTTGATGCTTCGGAAGAATTCGAAGCCAACGGTGTTGAACTCCCCTTCTAGGGGTTTAGTATGACGGACCCAGCGTCCAAACATACAACTGTTCTTTTACACGAAGTGGTTGAGTGGCTGCGGCCCAAACCCGGTGGACGTTACATGGACGGCACCTTGGGGATGGGCGGTCACAGTCTGGCGCTTATGGAAGCGGCAGGCGACAAGGCTGAGCTTTTGGGGCTTGACCGGGACCAAGAGGCATTGACGTTGGCAACCCAGCGTCTGGAAGGATTGGGCGATCGCGCTCATCTCTACCATCTGCCATTTTCTCGGTTTGAGGACGCTCTGGATGATCTTGGCTGGGACACGATAGACGGCGCGGTTTTGGACCTCGGCGTTTCATCGTTGCAGCTTGATGAGGCTGATAGAGGATTCAGCTTCATTCATGACGGACCACTGGACATGCGCATGGATCCAGACAGCGGCGAATCTGCTGCCGATCTGGTGAGAACGCTTAAGCATGGAGATCTGGCGCGGATCATTCGGACATACGGGGAAGACCCGTTGGCCGGAAAAATCGCGTCTGCAATATTGAAAGCAAGGGACGTTGAACCGATCGTGAGGACGCTTCAACTGGCTCAGATTGTGCGAATCGCCTACCCGCCGAAAATGCGGCACGCGGCGAGGAACCACCCGGCCACCCGGACCTTTCAGGCACTGCGCATAGCAGTAAACAGGGAAACTGAGGAATTGGAATACTACCTTAAAACCATAGTCGATCGCCTGAAACCGGGCGCGAGAGTTGCTATCATTTCGTTCCACTCCCTTGAGGATAGGGCTGTGAAACACACATTCAGGGATTTCGCCAAGGGCTGCAAATGCCCCATGGGACAAATCCATTGCACCTGTGAAGGTGTACCCCAACTGAAAGTGTTGACGAAAAAGCCACTCATCGCAACCGAGGCTGAAAAAGACGGGAATCCCCGCAGTCGGAGCGCTAAGCTTCGGGTCGCGGAGAAGCTTGGACCACATGGAGAAAAAACATGAGTCAAGCCGACAAAACGCTCCTTTGGATGGTGCTCACCCTATTGGGTGCTGCACTCGTTCTTGGTTTAGGAGCGGTATGGTTGAACATCGAGCGCATGGACGTCGCGTACGACCTGCGCAAGATGGATAAGAGTCTGGGCCAGAAAGAGGATCTGGCAGTGAAACTGACGGTTGAGAGGAACAACCTAGTTTCACCTTACCAGCTCAAGCGACTCGCCGGGCGTCATAGCCTGGGCGTGGCCGCGCCGGGGCAAATACGGCGCATCGCTGACACAAGGTAAAAACGGCGTAAGAACAATATGTTCGACGAACTATGTAGAGTGTGCCGAGTGCAAGGAGCGAGAGGACCGCAAGACCGATACGTATTGAACATACGCGAGGGTTTGCGTTCATCGAAGCGACAAAGCTGACGGTGACTTTTCCATAGTTTGGGCGCCTTAGTGGGAATACAGGGATTGATATGGCTAAGGGAAGCCAAGGGCGCAAAGATCACAGTAAAGTGAAGATCGGACTCGTAATGGGTTTGTTCGCACTGGCACTGACTGGTCTCTGGGCTCGGGCAGGATGGGTGCAACTTCACGAGGGTGAAGCGCTCCTCAGCAAAGCATCGAAGCAGAGTCACGCAGCCGAATTTGAATACGGCGAGCGGGGCCGTATTTTCGATCGCAATGGACAGATGCTCGCCACCAGTGTGGAAGCCAAGTCCATCTATGCACGTCCCTTTGAGATAGAAAATATCGATGTGGCCGCCGACACGCTGTCGCGCTCCCTGAACGTCTCCCGCAGCAAAATTTACAAGCGCCTCAAGTCCAAGAAGAAGTTCGTATGGATCAAACGTCAGGTCACTGACCGCGAATCTCTTGCCGTCACCGGGGCGGACATGAAGGGCGTACGCCTCGTCTCCGAATTCTCCCGCATCTATCCCAACGGACATCTGGCCGGACAGACCATCGGCTTCGTCAACATCGACGGCCGGGGCCTTGAAGGCATCGAGCGCGTCTATAATGAAAGGATGAAGCCGGGCAAGGCGGAGTTCGTGGTTCGCCGCGACGCCAAGGGCCAGCGTCTTTACCTTGATGCACAGGGCCGCGAGATGGATATCAACGGCCTCGATGTTCGCCTGACCATCGACACCCATATCCAGCATGCCGCAGAACAGGCCCTTGCCAAGTCCATCGCCAAGTACGACGCCCGCGCGGGTATCGTTCTTGTTGTCGACGTGGACAGTGGTGACATTCTCGCCATGGCGAACCAGCCATTTTTCAATCCCAACGCCGTGAGGAGTTCCAAGGCAACCCAGCGCCGCCTGCGTGCCCTTACCGATATTTACGAACCCGGCTCAACCTTGAAGCCGCTGCTCTTTGCCGCTGCTCTGGAAGAAAAGGTCATCGAACGGGACACCCTCATCGACTGCGAAAACGGTAAATGGAAAGTGGCCCGCAAGACTATCCGTGATACCCACCCGGAGAAGTGGCTGCCCGCACATAAAGTGCTGCGTTACTCCTCCAACATCGGTTCGGCCAAGATCGGCATGGACCTGGGCGCGGGCGTCTACCACGATTACCTGACCAAACTCGGGTTCGGCGAAAAGACCAACATCGGCCTGCCCGGCGAATCCCGTGGCATCCTCATGCAGCCCAACAAGTGGACCAGCGTTGATCTGGCTGCCATCAGCTTCGGTCAGGGGATCGGCACCACGGCCCTGCAAATGGCCAAGGCGTATCTCTGTCTCGCTAACGGCGGCGTGACCAAGGAACTCAATCTGGTCAACCTGCCAGAGCCGGACCGCAAGAATACAGCTGTGCGGGTGTTCAGTCCCGAGACCGCCGCAACGGTCCTCGACATGATGAAGGACGTTGTCCACGAAGACGGCACAGGCCGTAGCGCGCGCATTCCCGGCATCACCATGGCAGGCAAGACGGGCACAGCCCAGAAAGCAGCCAAGGGTGGTTACGGCGACCAATATCTTTCCAGCTTTGTTGCACTGGTTCCCGCCGAAGCGCCGGAACTGCTCGTCATCACCATGATCGACGAACCGCAAAAGGCCAACTACGGCTCCATGGTCGCAGCACCCGTCTGCCGCGAAATAACTGTGCGTACGCTGGCTTACTACGGCAAACTTTCTGAAACCCTGGACTCCTCAGTGGCCGAGAACATCCACGTAGATGAACTCATCAACGAGCCAATGGCCGAGTCCATGACCGCGCCCAAGGCGCGCCCCATGACAGATAAAGTACCGAATATCACAGGGCTGCCTGTTCGCAGAGCGCTCGAATTACTCGTGAAAAAAGGCATCGTCCCCGTTCTCAAGGGACAAGGCATGACTGTAAAAGGTCAACAACCAAAGGCCGGACAACCCTGGCCTGAAGACAATATGGAGGGAGGCGCGAATGATGTTTTTATTCTCTGGCTCTCCTAGCGACAAGAAGGCAAAGCGAGGCGTTATGGAATTTAAGACGCTGCTCAAAAAGGCCAAGAAAGGTCTTGTTGTGCGTACGGATTCACGCAAGGTCCAACCGGGTGAGTGCTTCGTCGCCATGCCCGGCACCAGCGTGCGTGGTATCGACTACATCCCGGCGGCTCTGGACAAGGGCGCAAAGTTCATCGTGGCCCCGGAATCGGCCCGCGATCTGGTCGCCCCCGTGGTGGAAAGCCGTGCTGTGGCTATCTACCATCAGAACCCGGCAGTGGCGCTCGGCGAACTGGCCCGTGCACACTTCCAGCTCTTGGACCGCGACCTGAAACTGGTCGGTATTACCGGGACCAATGGTAAAACAACTATTTCCTACATCGTCGAGCACCTGCTCGCCTCGGCTGGCCTGAAAGTCGGCGTCCTCGGCACGGTCAACTACCGTTGGCCCGGCTTCGAGATGGAAGCCCCGCTGACCACGCCCGACTGCTGGATGATTCACGAGCTTCTTTACAATATGAAGAAGGCAGACGTCGATGTAGCCGTCATGGAAGTTTCCTCCCACGCGCTGGACCAATACCGCGTTGCCGGACTCGATTTCGACGCTGGCATCCTGACCAACATCACGCAGGATCATCTCGACTACCACGGCGACATGGAGACGTATTACCGCGCCAAGGCGATGCTCTTCAAAGATTACCCGCGCCCGAGAAAAGCCAATATTCTCAATTACAACGACCCCTATGGCCGTCGCATTCTCAAAGAGTGTGAGTCCGGCATAGGTTACGGCATCGGCGACATATCCATCGTCAAACATGAAGTGGGCGACAAACCCATGGTGCAGGGCCGTATCCTCTCGCTCACAGGCAAAGGCATGGAGATCGAAACATCCTTCAAGGGCAAAAGCTGGGTCATCAACTCCCCGCTCATCGGCGCATTCAACGCCATGAACCTGCTGGCTGCCCAAGCCGTTGGTCTGCAACTCGGCCTCAACTGCAAGGACATGCGCAAGCTCAAAGACTTCCCCGGTGTGCCCGGTCGTCTGGAGCGCGTCATGAACGATGCGGGCCTCGACATCTTTGTGGACTACGCCCACACCCCGGATGCGCTGGACAACGTCCAACTCACCCTCAAGGGTCTCGACTTCAAGCGCCTGATCACCGTGTTCGGCTGCGGCGGCGACCGCGACACTGCCAAGCGCCCGATCATGGGCCGGGCCGTTGCGCGTTACGCAGATGTAGCCGTCATGACCTCGGACAATCCGCGCTCGGAAAAACCCGAAGCGATCATGGACGATATCCGTCCCGGTCTTGCCAAGGCATCCAGAGTCATCGAACACCCGGATCGTCAGACCGCCATCAATATGGCCATCAAAGAGATGCGGGCAGGCGACGTACTGCTCATCGCAGGCAAAGGCCACGAGGATTACCAGCAGATCGCTGGCGAAACCATCCACTTCTCCGACCATGAAGCCGCTTTGAAAGCTATCGAAGCATTGAAGGAAAACGCTGAATGAATCTGACGCTGGCTGATGTAGAACGCTGCTTAAGCGGCATGGCCGAAGAGGGCCACCAGGATATCGCCATCAACTCGGTGCAGACAGACAGTCGCACCGTGGAGAAAGGCGACCTGTTCTTCTGCATCGACGGCGACAACTTCGACGGACATGAGTTTGCCGAACAGGCCATCAAAAATGGTGCTGCCGCCATCGTGTCCGCACAGATGATGCCGGATGTCACCATCCCGGTCATCATGGTCCGCGACACCACCCACGCCCTTGGGCAAGTTGCCGCCTGCTGGCGCGACACCTGCGGCGCAAAATTGGTAGCCGTCACAGGCACTGCAGGCAAGACCACCGTCAAGGAAATGCTCTTTGCCGTGGTCTCGCAAAAGCTCACAGCTGCCAAAAATTACCGCAACTTCAACAACCAGATCGGGCTGCCCATGTCCATGTTCAAGGCCAACTGCGAACAGGACATCTGGATCATGGAGCTTGGCATTTCGCAGACAGGCGACATGGAAGAACTGGCCCCCATCGCCAGCCCGGACATCGCCGTCATCACCAATATCGGCCCCGGCCACTTAGAAGGCCTCGGCGACGAAGCGGGCGTGGCACTCGCAAAAACCACGCTGCTCAAATACCTGCGTCAGGGCGGATCGGCCATCGTCAGCGCCGACTACCCCCTGCTTTGGGACGCCGCCCGCGAGATCGTGCCCGCGCCCACCGCATTTTCCACAGATGAAGGCAACAATACCTCCTATGTTGCCTCATTTCTCGGGACCGAAGCTGAAGGCTGGGGACGCTTTCGGCTTCGGACCCCCGAGGGTGATGGTGAATTCACAGCCCCGTTCTGCGGCGAACATTACGCCGAGAATCTCGCCTGTGTTGCCGCCGTCGCGCACGAACTGGGCCTCAGCCGCGAAGACGTCATCACCGGCGTGCGCACCATTCAGGCCGACAGCCAGCGCTTCTGCTGCAAACTGTCCGGCGACGTGATGGTCATCGACGACACGTACAACGCCAACCCGCTCTCCATGGCCCGGGCCATCGAGACCGCCGCACAGATGGCAGGCGATCGCCCGCTGGTACTGGTGCTTGGCGACATGCGCGAACTCGGCGCGGAGGCCACACAGCGGCACGAAGAACTTGGCGCACTGGTCAAGGGCATCGCGCCCACAGCATTTTTCTACAAAGGCGATCACTACGGTGACGTTATTTGCGGATCGGGCGACGCGACCAAAGCGGTCAGCGTCAACACCCCGGACGATTTTATGGACGCTTGGCGTGACATGGGGCTGACCGAAGCGGTTGTTCTGGTCAAAGGGTCGCGCTCACTCAAGATGGAAGAATATGCCAACGCATTGTGCAAGGTGCTCGGCAACAGCGGGAACGGAGGAAAGGGCTAAATGATTTACAATGTACTCGTACCGCTCAGTCAGGACGTAGGATTTCTCAACGTCTTCCGCTACATCACCTTCCGCTCGGTGTGGGCGTTGCTGACAGCACTCATCATCTCCATTCTTTTCGGCCCGGCCATGATCCGTTGGTTGCAGCGCGTGAAGTTCGGCCAGCATATCCGAGAGGACGGCCCGAAGCATCAGGCCAAACAGGGTACCCCCACCATGGGCGGGATCATGATCATCTTCTCGGTTGTTATTTCCACCATCCTCTGGGCGGACCTGACCAACCATTATGTCTGGCTCACCCTGCTCGTGTTTGCCGGATTCGGTGCCATCGGATTTGCGGATGACTACATCATGGTGGTCAAAAAACGGAATAAAGGACTCTCGGCCAAAACCAAATTTTTCTTCCAATGCGCCGTGGCAACCATTGCCATTGCACTGCTCATTCAGGAACCGGCATATTCGACCCAATTGTCCGTGCCGTTCTTCAAGAATTTTAATCCTGACCTCGGCTGGTTTTACCTGCCGTTCGCTATGGTGGTCATGGTCGGCGCATCCAACGCGGTCAACCTCACCGACGGACTGGATGGTCTTGCCATCGGCCCCATGGTTGTCGCCATGGCCTGCTTCGCCATCTTCATCTACGTCACGGGCAACGCAAAACTCGCGGACTACCTCGACATGCACAGCATTCAGGGGATGGGCGAAGTCACCGTCTTCTGCGGCGCAATGGTCGGCGCGGGCCTCGGTTTTCTCTGGTTCAACGCGCACCCGGCGCAGGTCTTCATGGGCGATGTTGGCTCACTGTCTCTCGGCGGCGCACTCGGTTTTGTGGCCGTCCTTGCCAAGCAGGAACTGCTCCTCGCCATCGTCGGCGGCGTCTTCGTTTTCGAAACCCTCTCGGTCATCCTTCAGGTGGGATATTTCAAACTCACCGGGGGAAAACGCATTTTCAAGATGGCCCCGCTCCATCACCATTTCGAGCTCAAAGGCATCCCGGAATCCAAGATCATTGTTCGCTTCTGGATTCTCTCCATACTCATGGCGCTCATGGCCCTTTCCACACTCAAACTGAGGTAGACCCGTGAACAGAATCGTCCGTAGTTTCATCGATCAGAAAATTCTCTCCGACAAGCAGTCGGTGGTAGTAGGCGTGGGCAAATCCGGCCTCGCTGCTGCTCGTTTGCTTGAAGTACTCGGGGCGAAGGTTCGCGTGGTCGACAGAAGCGAAGACGTGACCGAAGATTCACTGGGCGCACTGGCTGGTAAGGTCGAACTCATCACAGGGCCGCACAAGAAAGAACATTTCGCGGACGCAGACATCATCGTCATGTCCCCCGGCGTTCCGGTCAACAAGATGACCGACGTACTCGACGGCATCTCGCCTCGCAAGATTGTGGCCGAGCTTGAGTTTGCATCGTGGTTTATCGAAGCCCCGGTCCTCGCCATCACGGGTACCAATGGCAAAACGACCACCACGACGCTCATCAGCGAAATCTTCGAACACGCTGGCATCCCCGCATTCACTGGCGGCAACATCGGCGTACCGCTCTGCGAATACCTGCTGGACATGGAACCCGCCCGGGTCATCGTCCTTGAAGTATCGAGCTTCCAGCTCCAGAACTGCCGCCTGTTCAAGCCGCGCGTAGGCCTGTTCCTCAATTTCGCGGCCAACCACCTCGACTACCATGAGGACATGCAGGAATACCTCGACGCCAAGCTGCTCATGTTCAACCGCATGACGGGCGAAGACACCGCCCTGCTCCACGAATCTTTGCGCGATGTCGTCACAGACACGGCGTTCACCAACGGCCATGTTGAATGGTTTGGTCCCACGGATAGGTTCGACGCCCCCAACCTGCCGGGCGAACACAACCGCTCCAATGTCGAAGCCGCATGGCAGGCCGTCAGCCGTTTTGGTGTCACCAAAAAACAGGCTGCCGAAGCCATCAAAAATTTCACGCCCCTCTCCCACCGCATCGAACCGGTGGCTGAAGTGAACGGCGTACTCTACGTGGATGATTCCAAAGCAACCACCTTGGACGCAGTTGAAGCAGCAGTGAAGTCCTTTGACCGCCCGGTACGTTTGCTCATGGGCGGCGTCTGGAAAGGCGGCGATGTGGAAGCTTTCGCCCAGACTATTAAGGACTCCGTCGTTCATGTAGGTCTGTTCGGCGGCAGCCGCGAGGTCTTTGAAGGCCCGCTTGGCAAAGAATTTTCCGTAACATGGGACGAGACATTGGAAGCAGCGATTAACCGTCAGGCCAAAGACGCCAAGGACGGAGACGTCGTGCTGCTCTCCCCGGCCACATCAAGTTTTGATCAGTACACTGGCTATAACGAACGCGGCGATGATTTCAAACGCGCAGTAGGTACCCTCTCATGAGTACCAAGCTGAACAAAAAATCATCGGCCAATGCTTTTGGCAACATTGACCACTGGCTGCTCACCGCAACGCTGTTGCTTGGTGGATTCGGCCTGATCATGGTGCTGTCCAGCAGTGGCATCATGGCCGAGCGCGTGTACGACGATAAATATTTCTTCTTCAAGCGCCAGCTCATGTTCACGGGCATCGGTCTTGCCGGAATGCTCGCCTGCATGCAGATCCCGCGCAGGATTCTCTACGGTCTGACATACTTCTGGGTCGCTTTGGCCATCGTTCTGCTCGGCCTGTGCCTCTCGCCGTTTGGCGTCCACGTCAACGGTGCCAGCCGCTGGATCAATCTCGGCCCGATCAATTTGCAGCCGCTTGAGCATACCAAAATCGCGCTGGTCCTCTACCTCGCCTATTTCTTCGCCCGCAAACAGGACATGGTAAAGTCATTCTCCGTGGGCTTCCTGCCACCGTTCATCGTCACCGGATTCCTGTGTGGCCTGCTCCTGCTCCAGCCCGATTTCGGCGGCGCGGTGGTCCTGGCTGGACTGCTCTTCTTCATGTGCATGGTCGGCGGCACGCGAATCAGCTACCTCTTCACTTCGCTCATTTTCGGCGCTGGCGCAGGCTGGATACTCATATCTTCCTCGCCCTATCGCCTCAAACGCTGGACCGCATTTCTTGATCCTTTCGCCTCGGCCCAGAACGAAGGTTACCAGCTTGTGCAATCCCTCTACGCCTTCGGTTCCGGCCGGCTCTTCGGCACGGGCATTGGCGCGGGGTCGCAAAAGCTCTTCTTCCTGCCCGAAGCGCACAACGATTTTATTATGGCCGTGGTCGGCGAAGAGCTTGGCTTTTTCGGCATGTCCCTTTTCTTCTTTGCCATCGGATTCTTCCTGTGGCGCGCCTTCCGCGTTGCCATCACGCAGGAAGATTTGCAGGACCGTTTCACCGCATTCGGCATCACCTGCATCATAGCACTCGGCATGATTCTCAATCTGGCCGTCGTCCTCGGCACCGTCCCTCCCAAGGGTGTTGCCATGCCGTTCATCAGCTACGGCGGGTCCAGTCTCACAGTTTCCTTCCTCTGCGCAGGTATCCTGCTCAATTTATCGAGGACGGCAAAACTATGAGCCTGAATAAAGTCATCATCACCACAGGCGGCACTGGCGGTCACATCTTCCCGGCTCTGGCCGTAGCGAGTGAACTCACGCGCCGCAACCCGGACGTTGAGATTCTCTTCATGGGCGGCTCCGGTCCCGAAGGCGAGCTCGCGCGCAAGCATGGCCTCGCATTCCAGGAACTCCCGGCCAAGGGCATCATGGGCCGCGGTATTTCCGGCGCACTCCGCGGTATCGGCTGGCTGGGCAAGGGTATTCCCAAAGCCATGAAGGCCGTGAAAAATTTCGGCCCCGACGCAGTTATCGGCTTCGGCGGTTACGCGGGCTTCTGTCCGGTGTTTGCAGCTTGTCTGCTCGGTATCCCCACAGCGGTCCACGAACAAAACTCCGTCCCCGGCGTCACCAACAAGGTGCTCGGCAAAATGGTCCGCCGCGTCTTCCTGAGCTTCCCGGATGCAATGGGCGTGTTCTCTACAGAAAAGACGATCCTTACAGGTAATCCGGTTCGCGCAGAGATAGTCAAAGCAGCGGGCAAACGTGAAGGCCGCACATCTGCCAAGCGCGTATTGGTCCTCGGCGGCAGTCAGGGCGCACGGCCCATCAATGAAGCGATCATCGAGGCCCTGCCCATGTTCATGAACGCAGGCGTCACGCTGGTTCATCAAGCAGGCACAACAGATTTCGACCGGGTTCGGACATCTTACGAGACAGCCAAAGCAGACCCGACACAGGTGCATGCCTTCATCGAAGACATGGCTGCCGAATATGCGCAAGCGGACATCGCCATTTGTCGGTCCGGCGCAACCACAGTTTTTGAAATCGCGGCGGCAGGGATTCCGGCCATATTCGTGCCCTTCCCTCAGGCCACCCACGATCATCAGACAATGAATGCCAAGGCCATGGCCGATATCGGCGCGGCTCTGATCCTTCCTCAGAGTGGAATGGCTGGCGAGTCCCTCGGGACCATGGCACTGGAGCTGCTCGAAAAGACCGAGCGGTTGAACGAAATGGAAACAGCGGCCCGCGGATTCGCCAAAGAATTCGCAGCAGCAGATATAGCAGCAGGGCTCGAAGCCCTCGCTGCATAAGGCGGGAGAGTAGTTATGGCAGCAGCACAAGGACCATACCTTACTGTAGGCGGCGAAGCGTGTCCGGCAATGCGGGCGCGTGTGAACAACATCCACATGGTGGGCATCGGCGGTTCCGGCATGAACGGCATCGCGGAAGTACTCATCAACATGGGCTTTAACGTGACGGGCTCCGACATGAGCGCCTCATCAGCAGTCAGACGCCTCGAACAGCTTGGTGCCGAGGTCTTCATCGGTCACGGCGAAGACAATCTCGGCGATGCCGATGTGCTCATCAAGTCCACAGCCATCCCGGACAAGAACCCGGAGCTGGTAGCTGCCCGCAAAAAGGGTATCCCCATCATCCCCCGTGCCGAGATGCTGGCCGAACTCATGCGCTTGCGCACCGGCGTGGCCGTGGCTGGCACCCATGGCAAGACGACCACCACATCCCTGCTGGCAACAATTTTTGATGAAGCGGGCCTCGACCCCACCGTCATCATCGGTGGCAAGCTCAGCATCTATGGTTCCAATGCCCGACTTGGCGAAGGTGATTACCTCATCGCCGAGGCCGACGAGTCCGACGGCTCGTTCCTGCTCCTGTCTCCCATCATCACTGTGGTCACCAATGTGGATAAAGACCACATGGATTTCTACAAGGATCAGGACGCCATCGACGCATCTTTCACCCAGTTCATGAACTCCATCCCCTTCTACGGCATGAACGTGGTTTGCGGCGATGATGAGGGTGTGCAACGGCTGCTGCCGAACATCAAGCGTCCCTGTCTTACGTACGGCTTTGGCAAACAGAACAAGCTGCGCGGCGAGATCGTTACCGCCCACCTGCGGTCCATGTTCAAGGTATACCTCGACGGCGAAGAATGGGGCGAAGTGACCGTGGCTCAGCCCGGCAACCACAATGTTCTCAACGCTCTGGCCTCTATCGGCGTGGCTTTGGAAGCTGGTTTGGACAAGGAAGACATCATCAACGGCCTTGCAAATTTCGCAGGCGTTGGCCGTCGATTCGAACGCAAGGGCGAGAGAAAAGGCGTCATGGTCGTGGACGATTACGGCCACCACCCGGCAGAGATTCTTGCCAACCTGCAAACCGCCAAAGCGTGTTACCCGGATCGCCGCCTCGTGGTCGCGTTTCAGCCCCATCGCTTCACGCGCACCCAGGCATTGTTCGGGGAATTCTGCAAAGCTTTCACCGATGCCGACCTGCTCATGCTCACCGAAATCTACCCGGCCAGCGAATCACCGATCCCCGGTGTCAGCGGTCTGTCTCTGGCACAGGGCATCAAACAGGTCAGCGAAACCAAAGTGCAATTTTTCCCGGACTTCGAAGCGCTGGAAAAGCGTCTCAAAGACACACTCAAACCCGGCGACCTGTTCATGACTCAGGGCGCGGGCTCTATCTGGACCATCGGCGAAAATTGGCTCGAACAAACCGACGTCGTTGAGACAGAGACCGAAAACGACACTGAAACCGAGGAAGTTGAGGCATAATAATGGCTCTTGAACTGATCAAGAATCCGTCGCTTGCAGAGCGCACATCCCTGAATCTTGGCGGCACAGCCGAGGTCGAGGTGGTCTTGCGTGATGCGCGTGATCTTGATGAGCTTGGCAACTTCCTCGCGACTCACGCGTTGCGGCCATTCGTCATAGGCGAAGGCAGTAACCTGCTCGCCCCGGACGAACATCTGGACATGGCGCTTATCCGCGCAGCCACCCCTCCCGGCCCTGAGCGGGTGGAAAAAGTGGACAACAAAATGATCGTGCGCTGCGGCGCGGCCCAACGTCTCCCCGGCCTGCTCGGCTGGGCACAGATGGCGGGCCTGTCCGGCATGGAAGGCCTCACTGGCATTCCCGGCTCGGTCGGCGGCGCTGTCGCCATGAACGCTGGTTCCTACGGTACCGAGTTCGGCGACGTCATCACCCGCGTCCGCCTCTGGTCCCCCATGCAGGGCCTCGTATGGGTCGACGTCTCCCGATGTGTTTTCGGATACCGACATTTTTCCTGCACCGTCACAGCGGGCAAGGCCCTGATCTGGGAAGTGGAAATCGCCCTGACCGAATCCAGCCCCAAGGCCGTTCGCTCAGTCATGAAGGACGTCTACGACAAGAAGAAATCGACCCAACCCGTCACTGCCAAAACTGCCGGATGTGTGTTCAAAAATCCCGTCGGTCACTCCGCAGGCATGCTTCTCGATGAGGCTGGTATGAAAGGCGTGCGTTTGGGCGGCATGGCTTTCTCCGACATTCACGCAAATTTCCTGGTCAATCTCGGCGGCGGCTCCTCCGCCCATGCTCTGGAACTCCTTGAGATGGGCAAGATCGCTGTATTGGAAAACTCTGGCATCACTCTGGAAACGGAGGTCATACTCCTATGAGTACTCTCGCTATGGGCAAACAAAATCGCCTGAAACTCGGCGGCAAGCGCGGCAACAAACTGCGCGCGCAAAAACGTAAAAAACTCTCTTCCGGCTCCAACCTCACTGGCGCAGGTCAGTTGGTCATGCGCTCCATCATGATGATGCTGGGCCTCTCGCTCGTCGCCGTTCTCGGCGTGGGTCTGCTCTACGGCTACCGCTTCATCACTTCGCACTCATATTTCGAGCTGGCGGAAATCCAGGTCACTGGCAACAGCCGCGTAACCTACGGCGACATTTTGGAAGATGGCGACGTACGCCTCGGCCTCAACTGTCTGGAAATGAACGTGGGAGAAGTGGAAGACAAACTTTCCAACAACCCATGGATTCAGTCCGTGACAGTGCGCCGCGAATTCCCCAACCGACTGCGTGTCGGCATCGTGGAAAAGGTCCCCATGTTCTGGTCTCGTCAGGGTGACGGCCTCTATTTCGCAGACGCTACAGGTAAAATCATCGCGCCCATGCATCCGGGCGAAATGGCATCACTTCCGGTCCTGTCCGTCGCGAGCACCATTGATGACGGCGATGCTGTCCTCACAGGAATTCTCCAGAAGATCGACGAGAAACAAACACCGTTCACTCAGGCACAGACGGCTTGGATCAAGCTGACCAGTGCCCATGAAATGGAAATATATCTGGATGGCCACGCCAATGGCAAAGGGCTGACAGTCAAACTCTCCATGGACCGTTGGGAACTGCAATTGGAACGGGTCAAAATCGCATGGCGCGATCTTATGCGCCGGGACGAATTCAAGGACGCGGCCATCATAGCGGCCAGCGGCGATAAAGTGTGGGTCAAAAAATATCCAGCCAAGAGCTAGGTATTTGGAAATATTACAGGGAACGTTTTTTAGAGGAATAGAGGAGATTTTTTATGGCTAGAAATGATTTGATAGTCGGCTTGGACGTCGGAACCACAAAGATTTGTACCGTGGTCGGCGAAGCAACGGAAAACGGCGTCGATATTATCGGCATCGGCACCGCTCCCTCCACTGGCTTGCGCCGTGGTGTGGTCGTCAACATCGAAAAGACTGTCCAGTGCATCAAAAAATCGCTGGAAGACGCCGAGTTGATGGCAGGTTGCGACATCCGCACCGTGTACGCGGGTATTGCTGGCAGCCACATTCAAGGTTTCAACTCCCACGGGGTCATCGCGGTCAAGGGCGGCGAAGTCACCCAGCGCGACGTGGACCGGGTTATCGAAGCAGCCAAAGCTATCGCCATCCCCATGGATCGCGAAGTGCTGCACACTCTGCCCCAGGAATTTATTGTGGACGACCAGCGCGGCATCCATGATCCGCTGGGCATGGCCGGTGTTCGCCTTGAGGTGAAGGTTCACATCGTCACCGGTGCGGTCACTTCCGCACAGAACATCATCCGATCTTGCAACAAGTCCGGCCTTGATGTTTCCAACATTGTTCTGGAGTCGCTTGCCTCCAGCCAGGCTGTGCTCTCGCCCGAGGAACGCGAGATCGGTGTAGCTCTGGTTGATATAGGCGGCGGCACAACAGATATAGCGATCTTTGCCAAGGACTCCATCAAGCACACGTCCGTGCTGGCGCTCGGCGGTCACAACCTGACCAACGATATCGCCTACGGCTTGCGGACGCCCATGATGAGTGCCGAAAACATCAAGATCGACTTTGGTTGCGCCATGGCCGACCTGGTTACCTCCGATGAAATCATCGAAGTACCCAGTGTGGGCGGCCGTGAATCTCGCAAAATGAGCAAACGTGTGCTGGCAGAAATCTGCGAGCCGCGCTGTGAGGAAATCCTCGCTCTGGTTGACCAGGAGCTTATCAAGTCCGGTTTCAAGAACATGATTGCGGCTGGCGTTGTCCTCACGGGCGGCACGGTCATAATCGACGGTATGCTGGAACTGGCCGAGCAGATTTTCGATCTGCCGGTTCGTATCGGCGCACCAAAAGACGGCATCGGGGGGTTGGCAGAGGAAGTCAACAGCCCCATGTACGCCACTGCGGTTGGCCTCCTGCTCCACGGAGCAGAAGAGGAAGGTCGCCACAGAGTCCGTCCCTTCAAAATCCGCGACGATTCCGGTTTCGACCGCATCCTGTCGCGCATGAAAAAGTGGTTCACGGATATTGCTTAGATTGAGGAATGAGGGATTGAGGAAGTTGAGGAATTAAGAACGTTTTAACAGGGAACGTTTGGAGGAAGACACATGGAATACTTTGAAATTGAACATGACAGCAACGCTAAGATAAAGGTCGTCGGTTGCGGCGGCGGTGGCGGAAATGCGGTCAACAACATGATCCAATCGGCGCTCAAAGGCGTCAAATTCATCGTGGCAAACACGGACACCCAGGACATTCAAAAGTCTCTGGCAGAACACAAAATTCAGATCGGCGAAAAACTGACCAAGGGCCTTGGCGCAGGTGCCAACCCCGAGATCGGTCGCTCTGCCGCCATGGAATCCGTTGACCAGATCCGCGAGGCTCTGGAAGGCGCAGACATGGTTTTCATCACCGCAGGCATGGGCGGCGGTACCGGTACCGGTTCCGCACCTGTTGTCGCAGAAGTCGCCAGAGAGATGGGCGCACTCACCGTTGGTGTCGTGACCAAGCCGTTCTACTTCGAGGGCAAACGCCGTCTGCAACAGGCTGACGAAGGTTCTAAGGCTCTGGCCGAAGTGGTTGACTCCATGATCACCATCCCCAATGACCGCCTGCTGCAGCTCGCTGCCAAAAAAGCATCGTTCTCCGACATGCTGAAAAAGGCTGACGAAGTACTGTACTACGCAGTCAAGGGCATCGCTGACCTGATCACGGTCCACGGCCTGATCAACCTCGACTTCGCCGACGTCAAAGCCGCAATGTCCAATTCCGGCATGGCGCTCATGGGCACCGGCATCGCATCCGGCGAATCCCGCGCCAAGGAAGCTGCCATGAAGGCGATTACCAGCCCGCTGCTGGAAGACGTCTCCATCGAGGGCGCAAAAGGCGTACTCATCAACATCTCCTGCGGTCCGGACATGCTCATTGATGAAGTATCCGAAGCCGCTGACATTATTTACAAAGAAGCCCACGACGACGCGGAAATCTTCTTCGGTACGGTCTTTGACCCGGATGCCGGAGACGAGATGCGCATCACCGTCATCGCCACAGGCATCGAGAACGTCATGGAAGAGGCTGAACCAATGCTCTCCAAGGCAGATCAGCAGAAAATGATGCTGCTCGGACCCCGTGGCGCACAGGCTCCTGCCAAGCGTCCCGGTCACCAGAAAGTCATTGCTCAGGACCGGAACATTCCGGCGTACCTGCGCAAAGCTGGCGGCGACCTGAACACCACCGATCTGCCGCAGGCTCCCATGAGCAAACGTGCAGTTGCTGGTGGAGATGCTGGTCCTGGAGAAGAAGAATTCATCTTCGACGAAGGTGAAGAAAACTTCGACGTCCCGGCCTTCATTCGCAAGAATGTAGACTAGCCCGAAGCTCGCGCAACACGCGAGCTGCGGGACCAAAATGCAGAAAGAAGAAAGTAAACCTTGTATCTAAGCGCGTGGGGAATCAGCCATAAGTAAGCGTACCCTGTATCATGGTGTGTCGGAGCCTGTAGCTCCCGACCTCGGAGGACGACTGCCCGTTGCGGTTGTTGTCCCCGGAGGTGAAAAGAACGCCATCTCGACCCTTGGTTGGCAGTCCGTTTATCGGATGCTTTCCGAGGAACCCGGCTTAGCCGTAGAACGTGTCTTCCCGGACAAGCTGGGACTGACTGACGGCGGTGCCCCTAAAACGCGCGAATCAAATAGCCCACTATCCTCATTCCCTGTAACGGCCTGGAGTGTCACATTCGAGGAGGATTTCCTCATCATTCCTCGGACGCTTCAGGCAGCGGGCGTTCCGCCTTTGTCGGCGGAACGCTCGCGCCTTCCTCTGGTTATGCTCGGAGGACCACTAGCGTTTTTGAACCCCGCGCCCATCGCGCCCTTCATCGACCTTTTCTGGGTGGGCGAAGCAGACGATAACTTCATCCCGTTTTTCGAGAAGGTGAAAGAACTCGTATTCGAAGGCGCTGACAGAGACGCCATACTTGAGGCCGTCAAGGACCTCCCCGGCATATACGTGCCCGGAAGATCGAAGACACCTGTCAAACGCCTTGTCACTGGCGGCACCGGCCCCCTGCACGACCCGGCGTTCTCCTGCTTCATCTCAGGCCGCGCGACTTTCCGCGACACCCTGCTGCTGGAGGTCAACCGAGGTTGCCCGTACGGCTGTCGATTCTGCGCCGCTGGATTCATCTACCGTCCGCCCCGCCATGCCGAAATAGACGAACTCAAACGTATCGTGGAACTCACCGATCCGCCCAAGGTCGGACTTGTGGGTACGGCCCTCACCGATTGGCCGGACCTGCTGCCGTTCATCAAATGGCTTCACGAAAAGAAAAAGAAATTTTCCCTCTCCTCCATGCGTGCCGACGGCATCACCGAGGACCTGCTCATCTATCTGCGCGAACGCGGCATCCGCACCATCACCCTCGCCCTTGAAGGGGCAAGCGAACGGCTGCGCAAGATGATGAGCAAGAAACTCGACCCCAATGATTTCCTGAATGCCGTGCGCCTTTGTGCTCGCTATGGCGTCAATCACCTGAAGCTTTATCTCATCATCGGCTGGCCCGGCGAAACCGACGATGACTACGAAGAACTCGCTGTGTTCCTTGAGGAGATCGTCCGCATCCGCTCCGAAGAACCGGGCGGCAAAAAGAAGCAGTTCATGCGCATCACCATAGGCGTCAGTTCGCTGGTCCCCAAACCGTTCACGCCATTCCAATGGTCGCCCATGATGGACGAAAAATCACTGGCTGCGCGCATGAAGATGCTCACCAAGATGGTCAAACCATTCAAGGGCGTAACGCTGCACCACGACAACCCGTTCCAGGCCCGCTTACAAGGTATGCTCGCCCGAGGCGGTGAGGAGATGGCCGAGTTCATCGCACTGGCTGCCGAACATGGCGGGTGGAAAAAAGCCCTCAAGAGATGGGATGGCGACATGAACGCCATTCTGGATCGCGAACGCACCGAGGACGAAGTCTTCCCATGGGAAGTCATCGATATCGGCGTGAAACGCGAATATTTATGGAAGGAATGGTCCAAGGCAAAGGCTGCCCAAGTCTCGCCCGGCTGCCCATCCATAGATTGTAGCAAATGCACCATGTGCGGAATGGAGGAGCTGTAAAAATGCCCAATATCGTTTACATCGCCACGAGCATCGACGGATATATCGCAGACAAAAATGACGGCCTTGATTGGTTGGGCATCGTCCCCAATCCCGATGGGAACGACTTTGGGTTCGCGAAATTTATGGATGACATCGACGCATTGCTCATGGGCCGCAAAACTTTCGACGTGGTGAATGCATTTGACGGTGACTGGCCGTATACCAAACCGGTATTCGTCTTAACCTCAACGCTGAAAAACGTCCCTGCCGAACTTGCGGAGAAGGTTTTTCTCATCAGCGGATCGTTGCAGGAAGTGTTCAAGTCCATCAACGACAAAGGGTTTTCCAGCATATACATCGATGGCGGGAAAACCATTCAAAGCTGCCTTGAAGAAGACCTCATCGACGAGCTCATCCTTTTCCAAATGCCGATCCTGCTCGGCGGCGGGGTACCGCTCTTTGGGACACTTTCAAACCAGATGGAACTGGAACATCGTCGAACAGAGGTTTTTCTGAACGCGATTGTCAAAAGTCACTATGTTTGTAAGCGGTAGAACTCCATCGCCTTCCCCGTAAAAAGAAGGATATGAATTCATGCCATATTTTATCGAAAGTACAGTTAAAGAAGATCACCTGCGCATTACGACGTCAGGTCGAATTGATTCGATTGAACCTGTCATTGAATACGGCAACCGTATTATTACCTTAGCCGCACAAGCCAATATGCGCCGTGTTCTGCTCGATGAATTAGGTCTTTCTGTCTCGCTGTCCCCGTTAGATGCAGTCCTTTTAGGCGAACAATTGCTCGAAGTGGCGAACCTTGCTCAAGGTATACGCGTGGCAGCAGTTTGTACTCCCGAAAACTACGAAACGCTCAGTTTTATTGAGACCTCACTCCAAAACAGGTCCATTAGCTTTCGGGTATTCAAGGAAGAACAAAAAGCACTCAACTGGCTTTTGACATAACCCCGCCCCTCACTTAAGCGCCGCTCCACTAAAAAGGGGCACCCTTTTCGGATGCCCCAATAGAAGTCAGCTACATTGACGAACGGAGTCGCTTGAACAACTCAAGCGCTTCCGCTGGTGGTTCAAGTTCCACCCGTTTGTATTGTCGGCCATCTGCGGTTCGACCAAGCATTCCCCGATCAACAAGTTCTCGTCGCAACAAGGCATAATCACCAAACTGATGTTGTGCCTCAAGGCAGTCGTTTATCTCATTTTCCGTCATTGATACCTTGGCGGGGATGCGTGACCACATGACCCACAGGCAGGTGCCGCGCTGGGTATATTTCCCTGGCCAGCGGATCAGTGTTCCCTCGCTGTCGAAGTAACGAACGAGTTGCTTCAGTCGCTTGGGATTAACTTCAACGATCGGTTGCTGCGGTGTTGTAATGGTTTCGCTCGCATCATGCTGTGCACGGAAGTGTTGGAAGTTACGGAATCCGCCCGCTTTGGCGAGCAGGTTCAGCATTTCCACATGACTGGGAGTGCGTTCCAGATCATTGATCTGGCTCCGCAACGTTTTGGCAAAGGTTGAGATATCGCCCACGGTCAGGGGCAATTGAACTTTGGACATGACTTATCCTCGCTTACGCGCCTACCCAAAAAATATGGACTATCGGTGGTCGCCGACTTCCGACCCGGCACGCGGATAAGGTGTCGAATGGAATGA
>JAFLJT010000189.1 GCA_022712855.1 Pseudodesulfovibrio sp.
GATTTTCTTTGTCATCTACGGCTTCGTCTACACCCCGGTGGTCTCATACATCACCGCCCGGATGGAAGGTGTGGCCGGGCAGTTCATCGCCCTGCCCATGGTGCGTGAATTTTCGTTCATCGCCGGAGCCAAGTTCTTCGGCTATCAGGGCCTTGAAATCTGGTACGCGCCGATCCCCATCCATAACTATGGCGAGGCAACGGTCCAGTTCCGTCAGATCGAACTGACCGGAACCAGTCTGCGCGGCATCATCAAGGCGGAGATTGTTGTCTTCCCCATCGTCATGATTTCATCGCTTTTGTTCTCACAATTCCTCTGGCAACTGGCTCCCATTCCATCGCCGGAATATCCATTTGCCCAAGAGCTGTGGCACCTGCAAGCCCTGAACACTTTGCTCATGCAAACATCAACACTTGAAGGCAACTCGCTCTTCTTCGAGGCGTTGTCTGGGCCCATTGTTGCTGGTGGCGTCGGGTTAGGCTTGGCTATGTATGCGGTGCTCAATGTGCTTGGACTACCCGTCCTGCTCGTCTATGGCGTAGTCCGTGGGCTTGGGCAGTCAACGCCGCATGGTTTGATTCTTGAGGTTGCTGGTGCATTGCTTGGGCGATTCTATTTCTTGAAGAAGTACGGTAAAGAATGGCGGCATTATGCGCCGGTTTTGCTGGCTGGGTTCTCGTGTGGGATGGGGTTGACTGGTATGTTTGCTATGGGTTGTACGCTTATTATGAAGTCGCTTGGGCGGTTGGCGTATTAGTGGTGCTCAATGATATAATTACTGAAAAGGCTGCCCAGAGACGGGTGGCCTTTTTTATGGTTCATCCGGCTCAAGGATACTTATGACAAAATGAAAGGACAGGGCAGCATACCGACTCAAAAAATTATTACGATCATCATTCACACGATTTTGTTCCTATTCAAAAGAATTAGTAAAGTCTCTTGCACCGTCTCTATTTGCGTGTGTGCATATCCTTGTAATCTTTTTACTTCCTTGTCTCTTCCTCCTTTCAGTAGCTGGTCTGTTGGTCGCACAAGATGCTCCGTTCTTCTAATTCCTATTGCTTGGTCATAAAAGCTATTCACAACCTTCATAGAGCGATAAACATTCCATACAGGTATTACATTGCAAGAATTTATTTCTCCGGATTGAAGTCGAGATTTTATTATAGACAGTTCAAATCTACTTTCAGGTAGTGAACTCCCATTTGCACCCATCATCTCTGTTGCAATACCTCTGTTGATATCCAGTTCCTCAACAAAAGCCCTTTCTCTGGACAATCTATTAAATAGTTTGTCCCACCTCTCTTCAATGAAAAATAAGATTGTAATTATTAAACCGATGATGGCTGCCATATTCGCAATAAACACAGCCTTGGTGCCTTCATTTTTACAAACAACAGTCAATGTTACTGCAATTAGGAGAATAGTCACTGCTATTAGCAACACCCTTAACAGTACTCTACATAATTTTAACATCCGCCACCTCCTTTCTGCAAAATTTTCCACACCCTCTCCGGCACCGTCTCACCACTTCAGCACCCAGACTAGCGCGATGCGTCTATCAACGGCAAGTGCTCTTACACCCCAGAGAAAGGCTCTTCAACTCCAGGTGATCGATGCCGAAGTACGCTTGGGCCGAATGAACCTTTTTTATTGGAAAAAGGGAAAGAAGAGGGGGAAGGAAAAGACAGAAGAATAAGATGCCGGGGCAGCCCTCCCGGCGGGGTCCGTTTTTTTGTTGGGGCAAAAAAAGGGACGAAAAAAAGCCCCTTTACTGTGATCGGCCGCCCGGTATTTGCAGATCAAGAATCTGATCCACCCGGTGGTGGCTCCAACTTCGGAGTGTGGTACGCCCTGCAAATCATAACGATTGTGGGCCGTCCAAAGTCATTCGTATCGCGGTGAGAAAGCCGCCACCACCGTGTGGTCAGCTTCTAGGCCTTGCAAATAAGGGCTGATGCAGGTCTTCGAATAGTGGAAGGCAAGGTGGTCGTTATCGCAAAACTTGCCTTCCTCAAATACCATCCCCCGATACTGTGAGGCGACGTGGACGTTTTTACCAGAGACGTGCAGGAGGGTTTTGAAAAGAAAACGCCACGGTGTACATACTTGCAAGCCGTGGCGTTTTTCCAACATTTTTTTTCTATTTCCCCGATGCCGTGAGGCTTTCGAGAGTGGTGTAGCTGTAAGGCGACGGGTGCGATTTAACCGGAGGCGTAGTCTTCCTACGCTGAGGATTAAATCGTGCCCGGCAACGCAGCAGATGCGCCGCTATCGGAAGCCGGCTTATTTCCCAAATGGACATTTGGGAAATGAACACGTCTTGCAGGTCATGCAGAATCCGCCTTCGCCGAGTTTTGCTAGGTCTTTTCGGGTGAGCGTCTGGTTAGCCAGGAGGCGGGGGAGAACTATGTCGAAAGCTGTGGTTTTGAAGAAGAGCGCGCAGGCCGGGACGCCTATGATTTGGGCGGTGCGGATCTTGCCGACCAGCGTCATGGTGCCGGGGAGCATGGGGACGCCGTAGAGGTCGTCGGACATGCCTGCGTCAATCAGTGCGGGACGGGTTACGTCATCGGGGTCCACCGACATGCCTGCGGTGGTGATGAGCAGGTCGCAGCCGGCGTCGAGCATGGCTGTGGCGGATGCTGTGATCGCCTCGCGGTCGTCGGGGACGATCTCGGTTTTCAGGACTTCGCTGCCAAGTTTGATGACCTTGGACTGGATGATCGGGATGAACTTATCCTCGATGAGTCCTTGGAAGATTTCGGTACCAGTGACGAGGATGCCTACCTTGGCTTTGCGCAGAGGCAGGATGTTCAGGACCGGACCTTCACCCAGTGCGGTCAGGGCGCGGCTGAACGCGTCGCGAGAAATGTAGAGCGGGATAGCGCGGGTTCCGGCCACGCCTTTGCCCTTGGGCATGAGCGATCCGTCGTGACGGGTGGCGAGCATGACATCTGGGGACAGGTTGAAACGTGAGAGCGCGTCCAGATCGATGGAGAGCATACCCGGTTCTTCGGCAAAGAAGTTGATCTTGCCCTCTTCGGGATTCTCGTCATAGCTGATGCCGTCGCCAGCCATGCGTTTGGCAAAGGCTTTAACCGCTTCATTTTCATGCACCCACTCGTCGCCGGGCAGGTCGTCTTCCGTAAAAATATTGTATTTGCCGATACGCTGAAGACGGCACACATCGCCGACATCCAGAGTCTCGCCCGCTGAAGTGATGGGGCCTTTGGACTCGCCGGGGACGATTTCGGTCATGTCATGCAGCGCTTTCTTACCTACGGCCTCTTCGACCGGGACGGCCCTGAGCGGCGGCGCGTCATCACGACAAATGGCATTTTCCATGATGGCAAAAGGAGATTCGCCCTGACAACCACGGCAGATGGAGCCGTCGTTTCCGGGGTATGCTTCGCCGCAGACCGGACAGACGTCGATGGACGACATATGGCCGTGGCCGAGGTATTTCTTATCTATGGTAATGGCGCGGATGGAGCAGATGGTATCGCCAGCCGCTTCAATTTCAGCGAAAAGCTTGTCCGTGTCCTGCTCTGCCTTGGGCGTGAGTTTCATGAACCACGCGTTGATCTCCGGCCACTTGGCGAGCTTTTCCTGATCGATGGCAACGCGGTATCCCTCACCTGTCCACTTATCGTAAAGCGACACAGCATAACGGCCCAGCAGCTTGATTTTCATCCAGTTGTTGCCAACCGAACAGAGGGTCAGGAGCTGGACGGCGTCGGGCAAACATTTGCCAGACTCGACCATGGCCTCAAACAGTGTGTCTTCGGGCAAACGAGACTTTGCCGCCTCCACCATGTAGCCGCCGATAAGCAGGCCGGGTGCGGGATAGCCGTGAAAATCTTTTGCCTTCTGCTTAAATTCTTCAAAAGTATATTCGCCGATATTCATAGTAGCCTCGTGCGTAAGATTAAAATTGCCCCAAGATTGTGAAGAGAAATATGCCACGGTCAGGGCTTGGGTGCAAACCTTTGTGTGATGGCTCCGCCGTGCTTTGTACATTCGCACACACAATCGCCGCAATTGTTGCATTCCCACTCAAGGTCAACCTGAGAACCCTTGGGGTCGAGGGAGAGCGGGCAGACATTCCGACAAGGGCTGTCATCCTGAGCGCAAGTGCAGCAACGCTTGTTGAACAGAATACGCAAACGCTTGGAACTGAACCGTTGAACAAGCATGAGAATAACCGACTGCGGGCAGCAATAGCGGCACCAAAAACGGATGCCCGAGAGCAGGTCCACGGCCAGTGCAACGAGCACCAGCGCAGCCCCGATCGGGATAACGCCCTGTAGGAACCATGACTGAATGGCGCGGGAGAACCAACCGGGCAAGGAAAGCTGGTTGAGTATCGGCGAGGTTCCGAACAAGGCCATGGCCGCCAGAATAAGGCCGACGATGAAGAGCTTGCCGTTAAAGCCACTTGCGCGCTTCTTGTACTTGGGCTCGCGAACACGTCGATTCAGCGCCTGATTCAGCTCCGATATTAGCCCGTACGGACATATCCATGAGCAGAAGACTGCGCCAAGAAGAGAGGCCAGCCCGACACTAATAAGACCGCCAAGCAACAGCTTGGCCGCAATGGTCCCCGTGGCCGAAAATGTCTGGAGAGCCGCCAGCGGATCGGCCAGCGGAATACCGAAAAAAGTGAAGGAAAGCAGGTTTCCGGTCAGCCCATAAAACTCATGCGCATTGAGCCACGGCACGAGAAAGAAAAAACCGATCGCAGACAATTGGACGACACGACGAATGATCTTGAGCCTAGTCATTGCCGCCTCCAGTCTCTTCGCTCATGCGTCGCGCCGGGACTGTGGAAATAGCCTTACGCGGGCAGACATATTCACACACACCACAGCCAACACAGGCATCGGTGATGACCGGAAGCTGACTCTTTGTCAGAATAAGGGCGGTATTCCTCAACGGGCATTTTTCAAAACACGTGCGACAAATAATCGAGCCCTCATAGGTAAAGCACTGATCCTTATGCAGCACTGCAAAGCCCATATCGGCCTTCTCAATGGGCACATCTTTCAGCGCCCCAGAAGGACAGACAGGCGGGCAACGCATGCACAGAAAACATGGCGCCTTCGTCTGATCAATACGCGGTGTTCCGGCCTGAACCGGGTCAATCCCAGGCGTCAGCTCAATGGCATCAAAGATACACACCTGCGCACACTGCCCACAGTGAATGCATTTCTTCAAAAAGTCCTGTTCATCGCCCGCGCCAGGAGGCCGCAAATATTCTTTCATCATAAGAAGCTACTTTATCTCTCTTCAAATTCAACCAAAGTGCACCCTTCCGCGTTCAACCCGCCCTCGCGAAGCGCACCATAAAGTTTAGGAGAGTCCAGAGAACCCTTTACAAAGGGTTCTTTGGGCCCCGCTGGCAAGCGCCGCCGGAGGCCCCTCTCAAGCAACACTGGCTCCGAGGGAACCTTCCCGGAGCCAGTGAGATTATGAGAATGTGATGGACTATTGGGCCGGAGGTTGGAGTGTATCCTCTGACTCACCCAGCTGTTCATCTTCTATGTTTACGTAGGTAGTGTATGCGGCCAATACGCCGGGGGACTCTTCGAGTTCCTTGATCCGGTCTTCGAGCTTGCCGGATGGAATTTCACCCACCACTACCAGATATTGCCCGTCGTGATCGCCGTAAACTGTCAGGTCCGGTTCGCGACTCATGGCATGGCTGACAGATGTCAGCTTGGCGCATTCGACGTGCAGGATGATGCTTGTAATGGCCACTATACCTTCTCCACCTGACATGCGCAGATCTTGAACTCAGGCTGCTTGGAGCCGGGATCGATAGCATCGATAGTCAGTTCGTTGATCAACAGTTTCGGATCGAACCAGGGAACAAAAACCAAACCGGGCTCGCAGACGTCGCCGACGCGGGCCTTGAAGGTCATGTCACCGCGTCTAGTGGTCAGCTTGACGTTATCGCCATGGTTGATGCCCATGCGTTTGGCGTCCTTGGTGTTGACCTCGACATAGGCGTTGGGGAACGAACGAGCGATCTCCGGTACCTTTCCGGTCATGGTGGCGGTGTGCCAATGGTCGATGACGCGGCCAGTTGTCAGGGTGAACGGATAGTCGCCACCAGCCGGTTCTGCCGCTGGCTTCTGCGGACGCATCCAGACCACGGCGCGGCCATCGGGCTTGCCGTAGAAGTGATACTTGTCCGGGTAATCGAGCGGGATGTTCGGGTCTTCGCCGCGCACGTAGCGGATGTCGGTACCGGGATGATCCTCGGTAGGACAAGGCCACTTGATGCCGGATTCCTTCTTGAGGCGCTCACGAGTGATGCCTTCGAAGTTGTATGGAGTCATGGCAGAAACTTTGCGCCATTCGTCCCATATATCATCGGAGTTCTTGTAAGGAATGAGGGCCGGGTCCACACCGATACGCAGGGCGAGATCGATGAGGATGTTCACCGACGGACGGCATTCTCCCGGAGGTTCGATGGCCTGTTCAACCAAAGCGTAGCGACGCTCGGTACAGCCGAAGACGCCTGTGCGCTCCACCCAGAATGCGGGCGGGAAGACTACATCGGCGTATTTCAGGCTGATGGCATCGGAGAAGGCTTCGATGGCGACATTGAAGCACTTTTCCAATCCTTCCCTGTATTTCAGAACATTGGGCAACGACTGCGCCGGGTTGGTGCAGAGCGTGAGCACTACCTTGACCTTGCCGTCGTTCATGGCCTGGAAGAGCGCCATGGTGTGCAGGCCGGGCTTGGGGTTCAGGGAATCCTTGGGCATACCCCATTGCTCTTCGAGCTGGTTGCGGTGTGCCTGCTTCTTGATGAGACGGCCAGCGGGCAGCAGATGGGAAAGACCACCAGTGTCGCGGACACCACCGCACGCATTGGGCTGGCCGGTGAGGGACAGCGGCGTGGAACCTAGCTTGCCGATTTTTCCGGTGATCAGATGCAGGTTGTGAATAAGGTTGTTGGCCCAGACACCACGGATACGCTGGTTGATGCCCATGCACCAAAGCGATGTGGTAGCAGATGACTCGGCGAAGATCATGGCAGCCTCACGGATTTGCGCTGCGGGAACGCCTGCAAGCTCTTCGATGTCTTCAGGTTTGTAATCTGCAAGGAACACTTTATATGCTTCGAAATCGACCTTCTCTTTATCGTTGGTCATGAAGTTAACGTACTTGTTATGGAAGCGGTAATCGTCAAGTTCCTCGTTCACAATGACGTAGGCCATGGAGTTGAGGATAGCGAGATCGCTCCCGGGCTTCATGCTCATATGAAGGTCCGCGATGCGGGATGTGTTGGTCCGGCGCGGATCACAGACAATGATCTTAACGTTTTTATCGTTCTGTTTGCGGGCAGCGATACGACGGAACAGCACCGGGTGACACTCGGAAGTGTTGGACCCGATGATGAAGAAGCAGGTGGCCGCGTCGAGGTCGTTGTAGGACCCCATGGGTTCATCTTTACCGAAGGTGGAAACGTAGCCGCCAACAGCCGAAGCCATGCACAGGCGTGGGTTACCTTCGACGTTGTTGGATTTCAGGCCCGCCTTGAATATCTTCGAGGCGAGGTAGGTTTCCTCGGTGAGAGCCTGACCGGAACCGTAATAGGCCACGGAATCAGGGTCGGACTCGGCAATGGCTTCCTTGAACTTGGACGCTGCCAAGTCGAGGGCTTCGTCCCAGGAGGCTTCTACCAGCTCACCGTTTTTGCGGATCAGCGGTTTGGTGACGCGCTCTTTCGCGTAAATAACCGGGGCGAGCAATGCGCCCTTGAGGCAGAGGATGCCCTGATTATGGTTGTTGGGGTCACCTTTGACGGTAATAACTTTACCGTTGGAGACACCGACCATGACGCCGCAACCGGTACCGCAGTAACGGCAGACGCCTTTGACCCAATTATCTACTTTATCGCCGGGACCAGCGGCCATGGCCTTGGGTGCAACTCCAAGGGCCAGGAACGCGGATGCGGCGGCAGCATTTTTGATAAAGTTTCTTCTTGATATAGCCATCTCATACGCTCCTTATTGATCCATCTTCTTCTTGGACTCGGTGGTGGAATATGCATCGTGATGCACCGAGTTGGAATGGTATTTGTGGCAGTCGTTACACTCGGCACGCATGCCGAATTTCTTCTCCATCATGGTCACGGCCGGATCGTGGCAGCGACGACAGATGTAGTTGGGGTCCGGGTTGGCAGAGTATTCGATAGACCCCGTGCCGTCGGGCAGACCGTGACAGACAAAACATTTGACCAGCATAACGCCGTGCTTGGACTCAAACCAGTCCTGAGCAATCTTGGGGGTCGTTTTGAGGTGACAGGTATAACAGTCGCCTGCTTCTTCTCCGCTTTTCAGGTGCTTGGCAGCCTCACACTTCGTGCCGGAAACGGCAGTCTGGGTATAGAAGAGGATCGAGCCTCCGAAGATGATGAGCAGTGCTACAACGAGCAATACCCACTTATTTTTACAACATTTGTTTTGATCTTCCATTACATCCCTTCCTTTTCACTCGGGAGTTTCGCCGCGAAGTCGGCGTTGACCACATAGCGTCTGTCGAAGTCCGGCAAGTGTGCCGTGTTGTGGTGACAGTTTGCACAGCCCCGGTTGGTACAGCCGTTCTTGCCAAGGTACGACTCGTGGGCGAGCTTACCTTCAATGGAAATCGGCTTGTCCTTGGTGGTCTTCATCATGTCTTCATGACAAGCGCGGCAGCTTTCATCATCGATGAATGTCCGCGCGGTGACTTGCAGCTCAGCGCGATAGAAATCGTCCTCATCACCAAAGGTGTGAACAAGGACGTCCTTGACGCCAAGGTAGGTCTTGATTGCCACATACTTCGGCCCGAATGAGTTGGGCAGGTGACATTGCACGCAGGCGATGGGCTGCTTTTCAGCGTCCATGGCGTGCGGCGAAAATTTGAGTTCTGTACGGTGCCGTTTCATCTCATGACACGATGCGCAGAAGTCGGTGCTGGACGTCGCTTGAAAAGCGAACGCGGTCACACCGATCAACACAAGTGCCACGACGATAACGGTCGCCATTGGCAATTTCCCTCTGGGTACGGGTTCCTTCATACCTCAGCCATCCTTCTTTAAAGTTAACTCCTTCCCTCATCGCCAACCAAGGCCCCCGGTCCACGATGATCCTACCGCTCTTAATCAATATTCATGCCTATAACCCACTCATTATGAGTAAGAAAAAAAGCAATGTTTACAAGTTGATGCCACATTCAATCCCGACTTTAATTGTCGGATTTCGCGGTAATTTGTCTGCATTAGAAGACAGTTTGTCATAAATACATGACATTGCGTCTTGTAAAGATGACATCGTGAAGGAGCATAGCAAAAAAAATTCCAGAAAGGCAGGGAATATTGAAGGAATATTGCTAAAAATCATGGTGGGACTTTTGCCGAGAAATGGCTACTTCGTCTACAGCTCAAAATAAAGCGGCCCACCATGTTCTGGTGGGCCGTCTCTATTTATATCGTCTTCTGGGCTGATGAAAGGCGCATGCGCCTCTCTCACGGTCAGTTAATAATACAATGGACGATAGTGCCCGTAACCCTGTTCGGTCCCGGAATTCAGGAACCGTTGATTCGCCCGATATGCATGGGGCGAGTCGTAGTTATACGCAGGCCCATAGGTAGTGACCGTGCATGCCGTTAAGGCAAAAACAAAGACACACAGCATCAGCAAAGACAGGAATTTGTTGGTATATTTTTTCATATTTGCCCCTACTTCATCTGATGGAGGCCGATGACGGCTCCGGACGGATCAGCAACAACAGCCATGCGGCCTTCCTTGACGTTCATGTTCGGTGCGATAAGAACCTTACCACCCTGCTTTTCCACTTTGGTCAGGACAGCGAGGATATTCTCCACGGCGACATACGGCAGCCATTCCGGCTTCATTTCTTTCCACGGGATGGACACAACGCCGGCTCGACGTTTGCCACCGACTTTCAACATCCGGTATTGCACTTTGTCATGCACATCTATCACTTCCACTTCGTAACCAGCGAGGGTGCTGTAGAATTTAACAGCAGCGTCCGCATCAGTGGTCCATAATTCACAGCCTAACCAGCGGTTGGGCTTGACGCCATCATCAATCGGGTCACCAACAGGTGAATTGAGCAAAGCAAAGGGAGCGCCCTGCGGGTCGATGCCGACGCCGACGCGACCACGGTCGGGAAGATCTTTGGCTGGCCGATAAATCTTTCCGCCATTGGCTTCTGTCACGGCGAGGGCGCCGTCCACATCATTTGTTGAAATATAGCAGAGCCATTGGGAGTCGCCCGGTTCGGCATCGCGGCCGATCATATTACCAATGGGTTTTCCATTGAGAAAGATGGTTTTAACGCGCGGTTCAAATTCATTGGTGCGCTGGAAGTCCCAGCCGAACAGGTTGCCATAGAAGTTTTCGCAGGAGTTCATATCCGTTGAATACAGGTCGTACCAGACGAACTTGCCCGGTGCTTTGATCTGGGCCGCACTCTCGGTGATGGGCGGCATTATGACTTTTGTGGAGTAGCAGCCGACCAGCCCAAAACAGAGGAGCAGGAGGGCTACGAGGGGTATCGCACGCGATAGTTTTTTGGGAGTGTTCATTACTATGATTCTCATACGGAGTTGAAGTTCATGTGTGAGGGGAAGCTATCACGCAGATGGGGTGATCGAAAGGGGTAATTGTTGTTTTACGGGGGAGGGAAGGGAAAGGGAATGAAGAGGAAAGGAAGTGAGGGATGGAAGAGATGGGGAATCAGGTGAAAGCTCCAAGACGGAGCAACGCCAGTTTGGAGGCTTAGCCTCCAAAAGCTTCCATGTCCTTCGCGGACGGCGGTCCATTTTTTGGCTGAGCCGCCACAAAAAATAGACGAAAAAATGTCGGCTTTTAAGAACTAGCTTAGCCGCCCCGCATTAGCAGATCAAGAATCTGATCAAAGCAGCGGAGGCTCCAGCGTCGGAGTGTGGCACGTCCTGCGAATCAAAGAGATCAAGGGCCGTCCGAGGTCGTGCGTATCCCGGTAATGGAGCCGCCTCCACCCCTTTGTCAGCTTCTAAGCCTTGCTAATGAGGGCTGGATGGGGGCTTTAAAGTATGTGGCGCCGCGTGAAACAGGCATGGTGTCCCCCTAATTCTGGAAGGGTAATTGTATTTTACGGGGGAAGTGGAAAAAAAGGGGGAGGGGAGGGAGACTAGAGAAGATGTTACAATGCTAAAACATGTAGAACCATCATTAATACCAAGAACTTCTATAATATATCGGAAAACAATCGACATATAGGGATATAGACATAGCAAAACCTTACTGCTAACAAGGTCACCAACAAATCACCTTGGAGAATGAAATGTCTACTGCCCATAAGCTTCCCCTAGATGCTCCTCTTGACGACCTTGGATACAACACCATCGATGACAGAAAAACGCCTGAACTAGTGTTTGCCTTTGTTGAACCTATTGGCGGTGGGGCCTCTCATGCTGCAGAAGCATTAAAGCGTGCACTTCAAGCACCTAGTTATGGATATGAAATAAATGAAATCTCCATGAGTGAGTTGCTCTCAAAAGAAGCATCTAAGTTAAATATTGAAATGCCAGAACTTCATCCATCATTACAAAAAATCGGCCCAAATATTTCTGGTGAAGCTAAACGCATAAATGAATTGCAACAACTTGGAAACGAACTTAGGAAACGCAAAAATTTTGACTTTTTAGCAAAAAAAACAATTCAAGCTATCGCTACCTACAGAGACGACAATGGTGGTTACCAAAAAGCAACAGGAGCTCTAGCTCCAGTTGCAAAACCACTCCGAGTTGCACATATTATTCGATCCTTGAAGCACGGAGAAGAATTAAAATTGCTAAAGGCTGTCTATGGCAATCTTTTCTTTCTGATTGGAGTAAGTGGAAATTATGAACAACAATTAATGAATTACATGCCATTAACAAAATCTACTTCTGAGCCAGAAATTGTACGAATTGAAAAAGAATACAAGGCGTTATCAAAGATTGATCAATATGAGGGGATTAAAAATGGACAACAAGTCAGAAAGGTTTTCTATAAAGCTGACTTGTTTTTAAAGAGTAATAAAACTTCGATTGACGAAAACATAGCATCCTTCCTAGAGCTTCTTTTTGGAATGAAAATTGGTTGCCCGACCATTGATGAAAGAATGATGTTTGAAGCATTTGCGGCTAGTTTACGATCCACATGCTTATCCAGGCAAGTAGGGGCAGCCATAGCTGATGAAAAATCTGAACTCATTTCAGTTGGCTGGAATGACATCCCTGCTTTTGGGGGAGGACTCGCTCTTGATTCAAACCCTGCTGGAAAAAAAGCACTTTGTAAAAGCATAGGTAAGTGCAGGAGTACTGTTGAAATAAATAGCCTTCTCACAAAGCTTTACGAGGAGCTAATAGATAAAAAGTTACTTAAAAAAACCGTAAAAAAAGAAAAAGTTGTAGAAGCTCTCAGCGAAGCTGGAATTAGTGAATTAATTGAATTCTCTAGAGCTATTCACGCAGAAATGGAAGCCTTGCTTAGTGCTGGCAGAACTGGAAAGAATGGGAACAATTTATGTAACAACTTATCCATGTGAAAATTGTGCTAAACACATAATAGCATCAGGAATTAAGAGGGTTGTTTACATTGAGCCTTACCCCAAAAGTAGAGCAAAAGCTTTTTTCTCAGATTTTATAGCTGATGAGGAGCAGGCGAAGGAAAAAGAGAACAAAGTTCTGTTCTCCCAATTTGCAGGAATTTCTCCACAAGCATATGCTCTTCTCTACAAATTGTCTTTTGAAAGAAAGGATGATTGTGGTATATGTTTTAAAAGTCCTATTAATCCTATCCCAATCACTGGGGTTTTCCTTGATAGTTATACAATTTACGAAGGCCAAATAGCAGTCGAGGCTGAAAGTGATTAATGAAAAGCAGCTCTTACTTCCAATTGAAGGCTTAGATGACTTCAGATCTTCTGCTCAACAGCAAGAAGAAAACACCACCCACGATAATACCGTTGTGGATTTTTGCCACTATCGAAACAAGAAAAATACGCAAGACAAGCTATCAGGAATTAAAGAATACCTTGATTGCTTTAGGATTTTCAAAGAAGGATAGATTCTAAACTCTACACAAACATCTAAGCCCTAGCTACTCTCGTAGCTAGGGCTTTTAATTAGAATGGCATTCTGCTTTTTAGGAATCAACACACAACCCCAGCCCTTATTTGCAAAGCCTTAGAAGCTGACCAAGCAGTGGTGGAGGCTCTTCGGGCTAGCAGAGTTGAATATTGGGTGAACCTCTTTTCTGTGTCCGCATAAATTCTGCGGCAAGCTCTGTCGTGGAGCCTCCGCTGCTTGGATCAGATTCTTAGCGGCAAATGCGAGGCGGCCAAGCTAGTTCTTAAAAGCCGACATTTTTTCGTCTATTTTTTGTGGCGGCTCAGCCAAAAAATGGACCGCCGTCCGCGCAGGACATGGAAAGAGCGCAAGCGACTGGAGTTGCTCAGTCTTGAGCTTTCACCCATTTTTCATCCCTTCCCTTTCTCCTCTCCTACTTCCCATCCCCCCCCAAAAAAAACAAAAAGGGCCCGCTCCAATTTGGAGCGGGCCTCTTAATGAGCCGTATTAGCCTAACGAGGTGACGTTACAGTGGCTAGGCTTGTCAGCCGTGAGACCCTTAGGCCTCGACAGTTGCAGCAGCTTCAGCAGCGGCCTC
>JAFLJT010000239.1 GCA_022712855.1 Pseudodesulfovibrio sp.
AAGAAGCCTCGATCAATTTTGCAAGGCTGTGTGGTCGAAGTGACCAGAACAACGGTGTTGCCGGACGAGATCGTCACGGCGCCACTGGCTTGACGGGCGTATTTGCCTGTCTCGACGGTGATGTCGATGCCGCCGACCGTAGCGGTCAGGCTTGTGGCTTCAAAAGGAGTCATTGTCATAATGATTTCCTACCTTATTAAGTAATAGGTGAATCACTTCCTGCGTAATACCCTCTGTCGGGCTAGCCGGCTTGGGAAGGAACTCTTGGTCGATAAACGGCCAAAAACGCCTTCCGCAGCCTACTAGCGTTACGAGAGGACTATCTGATGGAGCCAAAGACGGCTCCGTCGCAGGAGTGATGTAAAAAAATTGTGCGGGGGAAGCTTTCGCCTCCCCCGTACATTACTATCGTGTCAAAGAACTACTTGCGCAGACCCAGGCGGCCGATAAGCTCGCGGTAGCGTGTGACGTCCTTGTTAGACAAGTATTTCAGCAGCTTTCTGCGCTGTCCAACCATTTTCAGGAGACCGGTACGTGAGTGGTGGTCTTTTTTGTGGGACTTGAAATGGTCAGCCAGGTACGTGATACGTGCGGTCAACAGTGCAACCTGAACCTCGGGGGAACCGGTGTCACCTTCGCAAGTCTGGTACTCTGCAACAATCTTTGCTTTTTCTTCAGCGCTCATAACCACAGCACTATCCTCCTACATTAGGGGTTGTATTTAATAATCCTTTCGTACGATCAAAAACGGCTCAGTCCTGATTCCAAAGACCTCTGAGAATGGCCCATTTGGGCGTGTCATCCTGAAGCTTTGCCTCGACTAATGCGATTGGTTCGCCGTCTTGATCAAGCAATAAAGCCTGATCGCCAAGCGTTCCAGCCAGCATTTCGCCCGGTTCGTTGTTGACCGGCAGCCAGGCCCCGTTTTTCACGAGACCGGACAGCGGTTCAGGCAACTGATACCGAGGCCAGTGAGGCAGGGTGTCCTTTAAAGGGATCACCTTGTCCGAAAATGAATCCGGATTCTCCAGGACGTCTGAGAGATCGTGAGCGTCGTCGAGCTTAAATGGCTCGCTTCCCTCACGGTACAGGCTGGTCAGCACCGCTCCGCACCCCATTCGCAACCCCAAGCTGTGGACCAGGGATCGTATGTAGGTACCGGCAGAACAACTGACCCTGAACTCCGCTTCCGGAATTCGTACGTCCAGCACTTCCACATGAGAAATAACAATGGGCTTAATCTTGACCGGTGTTTCCTTGCCTTCGCGGGCGAGAGCATACAACGGTTTACCCTTATGTTTGGCAGCCGAATAGGCAGGAACTTCCTGCTCTGTCAACTCTTTCCAATATAAAATTTCACGTTCGACATCTTCAACGGTGGCTGTCACTTCGGATTCTTTGACAACTTCTCCTTGAATATCAAGGGTGTCAGTTGTCATTCCGAGACGAAATGTCCCTCTGTATGTTTTGGTGCCGCCAGTGAGATACGGAGCAAGCTTGGTAGCGTGCCCGAGCAGGACCAAAAGGACGCCTTGCGCCAGAGGATCAAGGGTGCCGCCGTGGCCGATCTTGAACTGCTTGAGCTGATGCTTGATGTCGTTCAAACAGTCGGTTGATGTCGGTCCGGACGGTTTGTTGAGCAGCAGCAGGCCGTCCCGCTGTTCCGGGCTGCGTTTTTTTTGTCTGCGTCCCATTTAGCTAATCCCGAGAGAGCCGTTGATTATTTCCACGAGCATCAACTTGGCTTCCTCAAGAGGCGCTTCGATGGTGCCGCCGGAGGCGTTCTTATGTCCACCGCCGCCGAATTTGGTCGCGATTTCCTGCACGTTGTCGTCGCCGTAGGAACGCAGGCTGAACTTGTAAATATCTGGGCCTTCCTGGCGCAGGATTGCTGACACACGTACGGATTTGAGGCGGTTAATGAAATTGATGATGGTTTCCGTGTCCTCAGAAGTGGTGCCGGTGCGCTCGAACATCTCATTGGAGATGGCACCGATGGCGACCTGCTTGTCTGAGTACAATTCAACACTGTTCATAACTTCGGTCCATAACCGCATGCGTGCTTCAGACCATTGTTTGGTGATCCGCATGTTGATGTTGGACAGGTTGAGGCCATCGCGGAGCATCTGTGCGGCCAGTTCCAGCGATTCCGGTGTGGTGGATCCGTAGGTGAAAAATCCGGTGTCCGTCGCTACAGCGAGGTAGATACACTGGGCCAAGCTCCCCTTGATGGGGACATCCATCGCCTGTGCGAGGAGAGCCATCATGGAACCAACAGCGGGTTGATCGACGGCGACCCAGTTTTCGGTGCCGTAATCTCCATTGCCGAGATGATGGTCGATGTTGATGACGGTGGTCTCGTCGGTCCGGGAAAGAAGGGCGTCGCCCATACGTTCCTTTGCGCCGCAGTCGAGGACGATGGTCCATTTTGGCAGCGTGTCAGGCAGGGTGGTTGTAATGGGCGCGGGGCATTCCACGTAGTCGTACCGCTGGGGCAGACCGGAAGGATTGTAAATCGTGAACTGCTTGCCGAAATGCGTCAGGATATGACCCATGGCACAGGCTGAGCCAATGGCGTCGCCATCCGGGTTGTAGTGAGAAACGACCAGGAAATCGTCCTCACTGCGGATGATGTCGCTAATTCTTTGGATTGGGCTTGGCATACACTACGTCCTCAAGGAAATCGTCGAAGATGAATCGAAGTTCCGGGATGAATTGCAGTTTGAGATTTCGGCCCAGTCTGGAGCGCAGAAAACCGGTGGCTTTTTCAAGCCCGGTCTGTACTTCCTTGAGGTGTGCTTCATCACCGGAGACAGTGTAGAATATTTCCGCAATACGCAGGTTGCCATTCATGCGCACACCGGAAAGGGTGACGAGTTGCAGACGCGGATCTTGGGCCTCTTCGACAAGAAGAGTCGCCACTTCACGCATGACTTGATTACCCATGCTTACTGCACGGCGGGAGGTAGCTGCTTTCATTTCTTTATCCTTTTCGGCTGTTGGAAAAGCACCATCTGCGTTGTTGCTGCAAAAATATCAAACTCTAACGTACAGGAAGTACGCTTCGATCTCGATCTTTTTTTGCGCCTAGCAGCTGTCACTTTTTGAACAGCCTTACCCTTTATTTAACTAAATAAAAGATCAATTAGAATCACTAAAAATTTCTGTTTTACAATTCGTTAATTCAGCTGGTGAGATGGCTTCGATCATGGCGAGCGCTTTGCTCAGGCGGCTTTCGACTTGTTGGGTCGCATTGGCCGTGGTCACCACTCCCAGTACCAGCTTTTCGTGAGCGTCCATGGCCTCGATTTCCGCAACCGCCACATTGAACGTGTTGCGCAATTTTTGTTTCAGACTTTGGGCAATCTTCCGTTTCCCTTTGAGGGAGCGGTTGCCATGTAATCTGAATTCGAGAGTCAGAACGCCTATTATCATATGTTATCTGCCTAATAAAATAAAACGGGCGGACCATTTTGCAATGGCCCGCCCGATAATTAAGCCATTATTCTAGTCAATGGTACGGGCAATTTCCTTGGTATCGAATGCTTCGATAGAGTCGCCGACCTTGATGTCGTTGAACTTCTCCAGACCAATACCGCACTCAAAGCCCTTGGTAACTTCTTTGACGTCGTCCTTCATGCGGCGCAGGGATGCAACCTTGCCTGTGTAGATGACGACACCGTCGCGCAGCAGGCGGACCTGCGAGTTGCGAACGATCTTGCCATCGGGCAGGTAACAACCGGCGATGAGGCCGATCTTGGGTACGCTGAATGTCTCGCGGACTTCGGCCTGGCCTACGTAGACCTCTTCGATGTCTGGAGCGAGCATGCCGCTCATAGCGTCTTTCACTTCCTGCACCAGCTTGTAGATGATGTCGTAGTAACGAACTTCGACACCTTCCTGCTCAGCGGTTTCCTTCACCTTGAGGTTCGGGCGTACGCTGAAACCGATGGCGATGGCGTCGGATGCTCCGGCCAGCAGGATATCAGATTCGGTGATGGCACCGGCTCCGCCGTGAACGACGTTGATCTTGACCTCGTCGGTGGAGAGCTTGTTGAGCGCTTCGGTGACCGCTTCCAAGGAACCCTGTACGTCGGCCTTGAGGACCAAGTTGAGAGTCTGGCAAGTGTCGTTGGGATTGCTCGCCAGGAAGGATTCCAAGGTGACCTTGGACTTGCTGGAGAGAATCTTTTCGCGCTTCTTCAGGGCACGGGAGTGAGCGATGCGGCGGGCCATCTTCTCTTCCTCGACCACGAAGAACTCGTCACCGGCTTCGGGCAGGCCATCAAATCCCTGAATTTCAACAGGCATGGCCGGACCAGCGGTTTTAATCTTTTTGCCTTGGTCATTGAACATGGCGCGGACTTTACCGAAGTGGATACCAGAGACAAAGCTGTCGCCCTGCTTGATAGTACCTTCAGCCATGAGCATGGAGCCCATGGGACCGCGCCCCTTGTCGAGACGGGCTTCAACTATGTGACCGCGAGCGAGTTTGTCCGGGTTGGCCTTGAGTTCCATGACTTCCGCCTGGAGCAGGACAACTTCGAGCAATTCGTCGAGACCGGTTTTCTCTTTTGCAGAGACGTGGGCGAAGATGGTGTCGCCGCCCCAGTCTTCAGACGCGAGGCCGAGTTCGGACAGTTCGCGTTTGACGTTATCGGGATTGGCTCCCGGCTTATCTATCTTATTAACTGCGACCACGATGGGGACGCCAGCAGCTTTGGAGTGGCTGACTGCCTCACGGGTCTGTTCCATGACGCCGTCGTCGGCGGCGACGACCAGAATGACGATATCCGTCACCTGAGCACCGCGCATACGCATGGTGGTGAACGCTTCGTGACCTGGAGTATCAAGGAAGACAATTTCTCCGCGGTCAGTCTGGACGTGGTACGCACCGATGTGCTGTGTGATGCCACCGGCCTCACCGTCTGTCACGTTGGACTTGCGGATGGCGTCGAGCAGGGATGTTTTACCGTGATCGACGTGACCCATGATGGTGACGACGGGCGGACGTGGCTTGAGATCCTCGTCCTTATCTACTTGAGTGGGAGCCAGGAATTCCTGTTCGTCAAAAGAGACGTTCTCCACTTCATATTCGAATTCGTTTGCAAGCAGGGTGGCGGTATCAAGGTCCAGAGACTGGTTGATAGTCGCCATGACACCCATGCCGAACAACGCTTTGATCAGATCCTGCGCTTTGATACCCATCTGGTGGGCCATGTCGGCGAGGCGGATAGCATCGTCGAACTTGATCTTGCGCTTGGAAGCCTTCATGGGCTGGGCTACCGGCTCGACCTGTTGCTGCTGCTTCCGGCCTTTCTTGTGGCGACCTTTGCGACCTTGCGGGAAACCACCGTCATTGAAACGGTTGCCACCCTTATTGTCACGTCCGCTGCCGAATTCGACAACGCGTTTATCCTTCTTGCCTTTCTTCTTCTTGCTGCGACCATCGGGCATTGCCGGGTCCGGAGCAGGAGCGGCACCAGGAGCGCCACCGGGACGACCGGGACCGCCGGGACGACCAGGACCGCCGGGACGACCGGGACCACCAGGACCACCAGGACGACCGGGACCGCCAGGACGACCGGGACCACCAGGACGTCCACCAGGACCACCACGACGGGCGGGCTGGGCCATGGCCTTGGCGGCCTCGCGTGCCTTCACCTCTTCAGGATTGGGCATGGAAATGATTTTGACCTTGGGTTCGGCCACTTTCTTTTTCTTTTTCTTCTTTTTGGTGTCGTCAGCCTTGGCATCTTTTGCTTTGGTTGCGGGAGCATCCTTGGCAGGGGCAGCCTTCTTCTTGGCGGCTTCTTCGACAGGGGCAGCTTCAGCTTCTACAGGCGCGGGTTCGGGGGCGGCCTCTTCTGCTTTGGCTTCCTTGGCCGGAGCTTTCGCTTTGGCAGCCTTGGGCTTTTCAGCTTTGGGCGCTTCCGGTTCGGACACTGCTGCCTCAGCTTCGACAACCTCTTCCTTTACAGGAGTGATAATCTTGACTTGAGGCGCGGCCTTTTTGGCTGCTTTTTTCTTTTTGGCAGGCTTTTTATCAGCCTTGGCGTCAGGAATTTCTTCCTTGTCAGCCTTCTGGGCAGGGGCTTTTTTCGCCGTCTCTTCGACGGGCGCTTCCTGCACGGCTTCAGCCTCAGCTTCGGACGATGCTTTGACCTGTTCTTCAACGGCCGATTCTTCGACCTTGGCAACCTTGGGTTTACTGCGTCTCCGTCTTACGATGACGCCATCCTTGGTCACGCGGCGCACTTCTTTCTTTGCGCCGCCACCCTGTTTCAATTCCGTCTTCAGACGGTCAACATCTTCATCCTCAACAATGGTTTTCTGGCTTTTCGCCTGAACACCAATCTCGCGGAGATGCTGAATTATTTCCTTGTTACTGAGATCAAGCTCAGTAGCCAAGTCTTCTACCCGAACCTTTGCCGTCATCGATTTACCCCTTTGCGTTGCTTCATCAGACCGGTAATCATTTTTGGGAATATATCCCTGCACCTGGTCTGGTCGCATATATAAAAACCACGTCCCGGTTTATTCTTCTCCGGGTCAGGAACTGGACCATTGGCCTCCAGTTCTTCCATGGTATCCGGACACACGTGCCGCGTTAGTACTTCCTTGGGGAAGCGTTGGCGGCAGACGACACACATACGGATTGGTTCATGTTTCATAACCATTTCGTGTGTGGGCCGTCCGTCTACGGTGCCTATTTCGTCTCCTCGCCTTCGGCGGGAGTCTCGGATTCTTCTTCAGTTTCTTCAGCGGCTTCGGATTCTTCCTCTTCCACTTCTTCCACTTCTTCGGCTTCGGCAGTCTCTACGACTTCCTCGACTTCAGGAGCTTCTTCCAGCTCGTCCTCATCGTCATCCGAAAGGATGCCGGGAGTGAGCATGTTTATAGCGACGCGGATGTCCGCGATTTTTGTCTCGGTGAGGCCGTTTATTGCAAGCAGTTCTTCGTCCTCGGCGTCGATGATCGATTCGATGGATTGGAAACCGGCAGTGAAGAAATTATCCATGCTGATTTCGGCCACTGCTGCGATCTGGTCCATGCCCTTACGGTCAGCATTTGCTTCGCTGTAACGGGACTCGGTGAATATATCGATCTTCCAGCCCAGGAGTTTGGCTGCCAGCTTAACGTTCTGCCCTTTGCGGCCAATGGCCAAGGTGAGCTGATCGTCGGGACAGACTACTTCGAGTGCTTCCTCTTCATCGTCCACGGTGATGCGTGTGATCACGGCCGGAGAGAGGGCGTTCTGAGCGTACATGGCGATGTCAGGAGACCAGACAACGATATCGATGCGTTCGCCTTTCAGCTCCTGCACGACGTTCTGGATGCGGGAACCGCGGATACCGACACATGCGCCGACGGGGTCGACATCACGGTCACGGGACATGACAGCCACCTTGGCACGCAGGCCGGGATCGCGGGACACGCCCATGATCTTAACGGTGGAGTCAGACACTTCCGGCACTTCGCGCTTGAACAGCTCGATCATGTACTCCGGGTGGGAGCGAGAGACGACAACCTGCGGTCCTCGGGACTCCTTGAGTACATCAATGATGTATGCCTGGACACGATCACCGCGTTTGTAACGCTCTCTGGGGATCTGTTCGTCCTTGGGCAGGAGTGCTTCGGTACGACCGAGGTTGATGATCCAACCTGTGCGGTCGCGACGCTGGATGATACCGCTGGCAATTTCGCCCACGCGCTCCTTGTACTCTTCGAAGATGATTTCCTGCTCAGCATCACGCATGCGCTGGATGATTACCTGCTTGGCGGACTGTGCGGCGATACGGCCCAGGTCCTCGACCTTGACCGGGAAGCCCATTTCATCGTCGATTTGGGATTTGGGATCGTGCGCTGTCGCATCTTCCATGGAAATTTCACTGATAGGGTCGTGTACTTCTTCAACGACAACCTTGAATTCGAAGACTTCGATTTCACCGTTCTCTTCGTTGAAGGACACTTCGATGTCCATAGTCTCGCCATATTTGCGAGCCACGGCAGATCGAACGGCCTCTTCAAGTGTGTCGATGAGCAGGTCGCGGTCAATACCACGATCCTTGCTAATCTGGTCGATGGCTTTTTTCAGCTCCGACATGATCAAACCTCCGCTTCATTCAGATTCCGCCCCTGCGGTGCGCCGATGAAGATTGCTTATATGCTAGAGGGGTTACCGATGGGTAATCCCAAAAATTAGTATAACAGTCGGACTGATTTAAGGTCCGCCCAAGTCAATTCAACGTCTTCAGTATCAATGACAAGGGTAAAGGTGTTTTCAGTGAGCGCCGTGAGTTCGCCAGTGAACTTTCGACGTCCGTCAAATGCATCATAGGTCTTCGCGTGCATTTTTTTGCCAATATATGCTTTCATCTGCTCGGTGGAGAAGAAGCGACGGTCCAAACCGGGCGATGATACCTCAAGGGTAAATGCGCCGGGGATGATCTCTTCTACTTCCAGCATCAGTCCAACCTGACGGCTCACAGAGGCGCATTGGTCAATGGTAGCGCCATCCGGCCCTTCCACATATATCCTTATAATACGCTTCGTGCCCTTGGTTGGAGAGACGAGGCCCCAGAGGGATAAACCAAGTGCTTCCACCTCAGGGCGAATAATCTCGGTCAATGTTTCTTCAAATGTCTGGTGCACTAAATATCTCCCGATACAAATAAAAAAGGCGAGCCCGAGCTCACCCACGCGAACCCCGTACAGTTTTAAAAAAAAAGTACCGTACGAAAGGCTTTGGAGCGGGTGACGGGGGTCGAACCCGCTACTTTCAGGTTGGGAACCTGATACTCTACCAACTGAGTTACACCCGCTTGGAAACGAGCCTATTTATACACAACTAAAAATAAAGTCAACAAGCATACTTCGTGGAAAATCCCGATGGGGCGTCCATTTGCCGCTGGTAAAGCAGGTCTATAATGAGGTTTGTTTATCTTTGACGCAAGGGTTGTTGGTATTTTTTTATAACACGTTGAATTATCAGTTGAATTGTCCCTGTTTTGCCTGTTGGCACACATAGTGCAAAAGTCCTTGTCGAACAGGAGGAACGCACCATGCGAGATAGTAGTTTAAGCGCTTTATTCGGGGCTTTATCCAATGAAATGAGGATGGCCGGCATAGCCAATAATTTGGCGAACGTGAATACCACGGCCTATAAAAAGGACAACATGGCTTTCCATGACGTCTTTACACGGTTTGCTCATGACAACGTCGTGACAACGAAGCCGTATCTTCGTGACAAGGATATGTTTCCCGCGCCAGATATTATGGCCAAGCCGCGGCTTGCAGAGCAAACCGTCGACTTTACACAGGGCAGTCTCAATAAGACCGGAAACCAGCTCGACTTCGCACTCTCAGGCGACGGGCTATTCAAGGTCCAGACCAATGAAGAGACCCTTTATACCCGCGCAGGCAACTTTGTGGTTGATGCCACGGGTGCCGTGGTTACCCAGCAAGGACACCCGATCATGGTGGATGGCGGCCCGCTGATCCTGCCTCCTGGTGCCAAGGTTGATGTGAATGAGGGCGGTGGTATTTCCGTCAATGGAGAGCCGGTCGGTTCTTTTGACCTGACAAGTTTTACTGATTTTGGCGGCCTGGAAAGGGTCGGTTCAAATATGTATCGCGCCGGAGAAGGCGCAACTGAAGCTCCCCCTGAGGACCTGACAGTTCAGCAGGGATTTGTGGAGAAGGGCAACGTCGAAGTTGTTACCGAGATGATGAGTATGCTCGAAACTCAACGAGCTTTCGAGATGTATGGAAAGGTGCTTTCAGGCACACATATGCTTGATAAGCAAATGATTTTAAAGCTCGCTAGAATGGTCGGATAACCAGGAGGTTACAGGATATGATGCGCTCACTTTGGACTGCTGCGACTGGTATGGTCGCCATGCAGACACACATTGACACTTTGTCGAACAACCTGGCCAACGTGAACACGACCGGTTTCAAGAAGAGCCGGGCAGAGTTCGAAGACCTTATGTACCAGACACTCCAGATCGCTGGTACGCAAAACCAGTCCGGCGGTCGCCTGCCAGTCGGTATGCAGGTTGGTATGGGTGTTCGTCCCGTCACCGTTCACAAGTTTTTTACGCAGGGTGATTTCAAAAATACAGGTAACCCCCTTGATCTGGCTATTGAGGGTGAGGGTTTCTTCAAGGTCAATATGAATGGAGAGGATGTGTACACACGCGCCGGTTCGTTCAAGTTGGACAATGACGGAAAGATGGTTACCGCAGGTGGTCATCCGGTTCAGCCGGAATTCACCGTGCCGCCTGAGACAGTCAGTGTCGTTGTTACAGAGACTGGGCATATTGCCGCTCTGGACAAGGACGGTGCTGCATTATCCGAAGCAGATCTTGAAGTGTATCGCTTCCAGAACCCGGCGGGTCTGACCGCTGCGGGTCGTAATTTCTACCGCGAAAGTGAAGCTTCTGGTTCAGGCGTTGCAGGTACTCCCGGTGATGAAAACTACGGCACCATTGCCCAGGGTTTCCTGGAAGGTTCCAACGTCGAAATGGTCGATGAAATGGTCGGCCTCATTGTCGGACAGCGTGCCTACGAGGTGAACTCCAAGGCGATTACTACTGCTGACGGCATGTTGCAGACAGCCATCAACATCAAGCGCTAGTGAGTCATCTGAGTGACTCCTGGCGAGGGAAGGGCGGATTTATGCCAAGCATGACACATTCGAACGAACGACGTTTTAGACCCGCTATGTACGCGTTGGCGTTGATCATTATCCTGATTCTGGGGACTGCATCTATGAGTGATGTGGCCCATGGAGCAGGGGATGATTGGCGTCTTATGGTAAAGAGCGCAGCTTGTGTACAGGGGCCTGTTGTCACGCTTGGTGAAATCGCCGATCCCATCGAGGGGTTGGATCAGCGGTCCTGGCAGACTGTTGGGGCGACCAAGCTCTGGAAGGCGTCAGACAAGATTGGGCGGCCCGTGACCATTGATCGGGCCAAGCTCTATAAGGTTATCAAGTACTACATTGGCGACATGGTCAACAATCTGGTGCTGCCGAGTCAATTGACTGTGCAGACCGGAGGTCGTGTTGTGACGAGTGAGGAACTCCGCGCTCGTGTTGTCGCTTTTTTGACGCCTCGGGCAAACGACCTGGGTGGCGATATCGAATTCAAGAACCTCAAGCTGCCCATGCATTACTTTTTTCCCAACGAATATGACAAGCTGACCATCGCTCTTTCCAGCGACATCAAGCCGGGTCGAAACCAGATCAGGCTTCGCGCAATGTCCTCCGACGGCAGGGTGCAATCAGGTAAGGCCGGAACAGTCTTTATCAACGTATGGAAGACGGTTCCAGTGGCTGCAAAGCCCCTCAATCGCTTCGAGCGTGTGACCCAGGATAAGATAACGTTCATGCGGGTTAACCTCGCATACAAGCCTGAACTTTGGGACGGTACAGATGGCCCCTGGCGCATGGCGCGCACACTGGGTCGCGGACAGCCTTTTACCCCCGGGCACCTTGAACAAATCCCGCTCATTGAGAAGGGCGAAACCGTTGCCATTATCTATAAGAGCAAGCGCATTAAGGTCTCCATGAAGGCTGTGGCTTTGGGTGAAGCGAGCATGGGCCAACAGGTTTCGGTTCGCAACTTGCAAAGCAACAAGACAATACTGGCAACCGTGATCGCAGATGACACGGTTATGGTCAGATAGATCAGGAGAAAGGTCATGAAGCGACACGCAGTACTTATCATAGCAGCCATGTTTTTGGCGTCAGTATCGCTGATTGCGGGATGTGCACCCAAGTATCAGGAGCAGCCTATGCCGATCCTGACACCACCCGTGTACGAGGAACAGAACCCGGCAGCCAATCCCGGTTCCCTGTTCGATACCAACCGTTCGGAATTTCTCTACGATGACAACCGCGCCACCCGCGTGGGCGATATCGTTTTGGTCAAGGTGGCTGAAAACTCTTCGTCCCGGATCAAGTCCGAGACCAAGGCCAAGAAGGATAACACCGTTACATATGGCGTCACCGCTATGCCTGAGACTGGACTTATCGGTAGCATTCCATTGGCCGCCACTTTGGGCGCCAAGTCCGGAATGTCTATTGATGCGAAGTCCCTCAGTGATTTGAAGAGTAATGGTGAAACCAAAAATGAATCGGATTTCGAGGCCACTGTGGCAACTCGAATTGTACGCAGATTGCCCGGCAACCTGTTGCAGGTAGAAGGCGCACGTCGCATTCGCGTCAATCATGAAACGCAGTTTCTGGTGGTTCGTGGACTTATTCGTCAGCGTGACATCCAATCCGACAACACCATTTCTTCCACCAGTCTGGCAGAAGCGCAGATCGAAATTTACGGCCAGGGCGTCCTGACCGACAAGCAGCGTCCCGGTTGGCTCACTCGCATCCTGGACAACGTCTTCCCCTTCTAATTGTTAGTAAATTTGAATGATTATTAAGTAGGTTTGAGGAGTAAGGTCATGAATACGAAGCAGCGCCACACGACAAGTGATATGCAGGACACTGCGATTATGGTTGCACTTGCTGCCGCTTTCACAGCTGTTTTCATTATCGGGGTCACCATTTTGTTCCCGTCTGATGCATCGGCAGCTCGCCTGAAGGACATTGCCAGCTTCAGTGGCGTGCGAACTAACCAACTGGTCGGTTACGGCCTGGTTGTTGGTCTTGCCGGAACTGGAGATGGAAGTTCGTCCACCTTCACCCTGCGCTCCATGTCCAATATGTTGGAAAAGATGGGCGTTGAAACCAATGCTGAGAACCTCAAGCCCAAGAACGTGGCCGCTGTGATGGTCACTGCCAAGTTTCCTGTTTCCTCCAAGCCCGGTTCTCAGCTCGACATTACGGTTTCATCCCTTGGTGATGCCAAGAGTCTGCTGGGCGGCGTCTTGCTCGTCACACCGCTCAAGGGCCTTGATGGCCGGGTGTACGCAGTGGCTCAGGGCTCGATGACCATCGGTGGTTTCTCCGTGTCAGGCGAGGCGGCGACTGCGCAAAAGAATATCCCCACCGTGGGACGGATTCCCAATGGTGCTGTGGTGGAACGCGGTGTTCCCTTCAAGTTCAATAATCAGACTCAGATGACGGTTAACCTCACAATACGCGATTTCGGTACCACCATGCAGGTGGTCAACAAGATCAACGCGGCCATGGGTGGCGAGTTTGCTTCTGCCACAGATATTTCAACTGTTGAACTGGAACTGCCTGATCGATTCAAGGGCAACATGGTTCCCCTGATGGCATCACTGGAAAACATTGATATTTCGCCCGACGGTAAGGCCAAGGTTATTGTTGATGAAAAGACCGGCACCGTTGTGCTCGGACAGGATGTCCGTCTGACCAAGGTGGCCGTGGCTCACGGTAACTTGCAGATCGTGGTTTCCGAATCCCAGAACGTCAGCCAGCCTGGCCCGTTCTCTGACGGTGAGACTGTTATCACACCAGAAACCGATCTTGCCATTGAAGAACAGAACAATCCGCTCATGCTCATGGAAGGCGCGACCTTGCAGGAACTGGTGGATGGTCTCAACGCCATCGGCGCAGCACCGCGTGACCTTATTTCCATCATCCGTGCTCTCAAGGCTGCAGGCTCACTGCACGCAGAAGTGGAGGTAATCTAGCATGATTAGTTCAGGTATTGATCCTCAACTCCTTGCCAAGCAAGGGACTGACCAGTCAGACATGATCCGTTTCAAGCAGGAAATGGATGGTCTCAAGGGCCGGATGGCCGGCGATTCTGCCGAGAACAAGGAAAAGGAACTGAGAAAGGCGTGCGAAAATTTCGAGGCCATTTTCATCGGTAAGCTGTGGAAGGGAATGAAGTCCACAATACCCAAGGAAGGGTACCTGCACTCCAAGCAGGAAGATCAATACATGTCCATGTTCGACCGCGAATTTTCGGAGAAGATGGCTCAAGCTGGCGGTATCGGACTGGCTGACATGATCTACGAGCAGATGTCTGAAAAGCTCAAGGAAACCAGCCGAAATTCTCTGACTGGTGGCATTCAGCTCAATCCTTTAAGGGGGCAACCCATTGCCATGGATGGCCCCAAGGATTCGATCCCGCTGCCGCAGACCAAACGAATGACTCTTGAAGATTGGGGGGGCGACAGCGCAAAGGCCCAATCCTCCGAGGTGGTTACCAGTGGGACGATTATCTCGCAGATGGTAGCCGAGAAGAGCGCACAGGCGCCCATGAATGACGTGGACGTCAAGGCGCAGCTCGAAGCGTTGACCCGACGTCTGGAAGCAGAGCGCATCAAGGCGGGACTGCTGGGAAATAGTCAGACGACCAAGGTGCGATCGTACGGAAAGGAAGGCGATGCACAGTCCAACGAACTGCTTGGCCGGAAACTTGCAGAAATAGGTTAAGTACAATTCGTCATATAATGGCAAGAAATACAGTTAAGATAGAAATTTCAAGTTGTTAATACGGTAAGGGAGACATCATGTTCAGACTCATTGAGGAAAATTTGGTACGGCAGAACAAGGCTATGATGCTGTTGTTTATCCTGCTTGAGGAAGAATTTTCCCGTTTGATGAAGTCCAAGCCTCAAAGCGTGTCGCAGATTGAGTTATCCATTCAGGAGCTCATGCGACAGATCGCTGCGGAGAGGATGACCCTGCGCCGTCAGGTGGCAGAACTTGCTCCCGGCGCTCTGAGGGTTCGTGATCTTTTCCTTATGATGGACGACGAGAAGCGTGAAATTTTTGAAAAGTTGCTCTCCCTCATGGACGAGACCGAGCAGAAGTGCGGCATGCAGGCTGGCAAGAACAACGAAATGGCCCTGGCTCTGTTTGATCAGAGCAAGGTGCTGCTCGATTTCATGCATGATCAGATCAAGCCGAAGAATACTGCAGCCTACGCGGCTTCCGGGCGATATGCTCAAGCAGCCAATAGCGCACGGCTTCTGACTGGGAGGCTCTAGATGGGTTTTGGCGCTAACGCAATACTGGACATGGGCCGCCAGGCCCTGTTTGCATCACAAGTACAGTTGCAGGTCACTGGTGAGAACATCGCCAATGTTAATAACGTAGGTTATTCGCGTCGTTCTGTAACGCTCGAAGATGGCCAGTATATTGACTATCAACCTGGGCAGCTCGGTACAGGTGTTAGAGCCACGGCAATTGTTCGCGACTTCGATGAAATGGTCGAGAAGATGTATCTGGACCAGGCCTCCATGCGCGACAAGTGGGGCGAGCTTTGGCAACAGCTCCAGGGTGTTGAGAATCTGCTCAATGAAGCAAGCGGCACTGGCGTCAGCGAAGCCATGTCCCAATATTTCAATTCCTGGAATGACGCTGCTTCGAATGCTGATAACTATGGTTCTCGTCAAACCGTTATTACCAGTGCGCAGACTTTGATTTCGACCCTGAAGCAGGTTGATAGTGATATGGCGAACATGCAGGATCGGGTCAATGAAGTTGTGTACGACATGGTCCGAGACGCCAATATTTTGATGGAACAGATCGCGGATTTGAACAATGAGATTCAGGTCCATCACATTGAGGGCGAGAATAACGCCAATGCATTGTTTGACGAACGCGGACGAAAGGTTCGTGAACTCGGCGAACTGCTCGATATTTCCACCATTGATAATGGTGGTGGTAACTTCACGATCCTGACCAAGGCCGGACAGAATCTGGTTGATGGAGATAATTATTACGAACTCGAATTTAGTGCGGCTGAGACGGAGACAGTTTTAGGCCCTAACTCAACGTTCGCAGGTGACATCTATTATGATGGTGAGGACGATTTCGAGTATACTATCGAATTTCTGTCTTCCAGTGCCGGTTCTTCCATGGCTGGTATGGTCAGCTCTGCTGGAACCGCCGCAGAATTCAGGGTTTCTCTGGATGGGGGCGTGACGTGGCTTACCGACGATGATGGCGCCCAAAAGACATTCTTTTCACGTGGATACGATGATCGTGTTATTGTTGAAGATCTTGAAATATGGTTCGGTTCATCGACCGATTCCAAGGGCACAGCCACTGGTGAATTTTCCGCTGGCGATACGTTCACCATCAGTCCGCATCAGGCGCTCTATTGGGTAGAGAATTCTGCGCATAAGGAAAATATCACCCCGCAGTTGCATTTCAACGGCGAGGAGAACGACAAGCGCCTGACAGGTGGCAGCATGGCAGCTTTGTTGACCTTCCGTGACAACTACACAGGAAAGTATCGGGAAAAGCTCGATAAGCTTACCGAGACACTTATTTGGGAAACCAATCGTAGACACAGCCAGGGCGCTGGACTCCAGGCCTTCTCCGTCATGGATGCAACCTATAGCGTGAACGATACGAGCAAGGCACTGGGCAGTGATTCTACTGGCCTGACCTTCGGCGATCGTCTCCAGTCTGGTAGCGCATTTGTGTATGTCTACAACGCAAGCTCCGGCCTTGTGCAATCCTCCGCGGCATTGGACTTCGGTGGTGGGGCAGCGTTCAACCCGAATATCCATTCGTTGGAAGATGTTCAGAATGCATTCACGAATACCTTCGGTGGTGCGATCACAGCGAGCATCACCAATAACAAGCTGATTCTTGAGGCACAGCCCGGGACGACGTTCGCATTCGGTACTGATAGCTCCGGTCTCATGGCCGGACTCGGTCTCAATACATTTTTCAGGGGAGATTCGCCCACCGACATTCTCATCAATGAAAAGGTGACGAGTGATCTTGATTATCTTGCCACCGGCCATGTGAATGGTGCGGGAGAGATGAATGCAGGCGACAATACAACCGCGTTGTCCATGTTTGCTCTCAGAGAAACTAGCGTGACGATTTCGAGCGCGGTGGAAGGCACAACCGAAACGACGTTGCTTGAATATTACAACAGCCTTGTCGGTAATGTTGGTTCAGATACCAACCGTGCGGAGTTCAACCAGAATTTCTATTTAACGCTGGCTAATGACCTTAACGAAAGGCAGCAGCAGGTTTCCGGTATTAACCTTGATGAAGAAATGAGTGATCTCATTAAGTATCAGGCTTCATTTACCGCAGCGGCCAAGCTCATCACAACTGCTGACCAGATGCTCCAAACCATCTTGTCGTTGAAGGCCTAAGGAAAGGGGCGGGAACATGCGCGTAACGCAACAAATGCAATTCGACAGGTATGTGCACAATCTGAACACAACCCTGACCAGTTTGATGGACCTGAACATGCAGGCTCAGACACAGAAGAGGCTCAATAAGCCGAGTGATGATCCTACTGGCATGGTCCGGGTTTTGGATCACCGAGATACCTTACGTTCCCTGCAGGAATACAAGAACAATATCGCAACGGCCAAGGGATGGCTGGCGACTGCTGATGAATCGTTGCTCCAGGTTTCAACCATCATTACGCGTGCCAAGGAACTGGCGACACAGGCTGCCACCGGCACCGTGGATGCTAACAACCGTGAGCAGATCAGTTACGAACTCCGGAGCCTGTTCGAACAGATGGTCGGACTCGCTAATAGCGAGTTTGACAATAAGAAGATTTTTGGCGGCCAAAAGGTCGATTCTTCTCCTTTCGAAGAAATTATGTGGCTGACAACCAATGATGATAGCTTTGGCAGTTCCGTGGACTTTACGGTTCAGGGATCGTCCGAGACCACCGTACTTGTGGAGTTTTTCGACACTAGCGGCGCCACCGCCGTGGGTGACGACATGCAACTCACCGATGCCAACCTTGGCATCCGTTACTCCATTGATGGCGGTAATAATTGGTTGAACGATGGTTCGATCTCCTTTGCCGGAACCGAAGGGACCCTCAGCCTGCCCAGCAGTGGTACAGGCGTGATCTTTCACAGTGATGCAACTATCAAGGTCAATGATCCCACTGATCCCAGTGTGTCTGACGGCACCTGGATGTGGATTCGACCTTCAGTGCGCTATGTTGGTGACGACAAGGATACGCCGCCTCAGGTGGATAAGCTTGGTACTGGCGGCAGGAATGTTGACGCGTCTGCTTCGGGGTCGTTCCTGAATACGAATACGACGGTGCGAATCGATAATACATCACCTGTGACCATGAATGATGAGATCGAGTATTCCTATAGTCTGGATGGCGGGATCAATTGGGTGAGCGGTAATATCGCCAACGCAGAT
>JAFLJT010000326.1 GCA_022712855.1 Pseudodesulfovibrio sp.
CATCAGCGCAAACATGCAGCAATGCCAATCCATGATGCACACACTGGGACGGCAAAAAGAGACGTTCATCGGCATCCTGCCCTATTTCCATATATATGGGCTGACCACCTGCCTGTGCTGGCCCACCAGCATGGGCGCAACGCTGGCTCCGTTCCCGCGCTACGTGCCTGCCGATGTGTTGAAAGGCATCCAGAAGCTCAAGCCCACGGTATTTCCCGGCGCACCATCGCTCTACATCTCGCTCTTGCAGCAAAAGGATGTGGATAAATACGACTTATCCTCAATCAATGTCTGCGCCTCAGGCTCTGCTCCCATGCCAGTGGAGTACATGGAGCAGTTCAAAGAGAAGACCGGCACGTCCATCACTGAAGGCTACGGCCTGACGGAAGCATCGCCAGTCACCCATTTCAACCCGCTCAACGGCAAGAGCAAGGACGGCTCCATCGGCCTCCCCTTCCCGGATACCGACGCCAAGATCGTCGATATGGATGTGGGTGGTGAAGCACTGCCTCCGGGCAAACGCGGTGAGCTGGTTGTACGCGGCCCGCAGATTATGAAAGGGTACTACAATCGCCCCGACTCCACGGCCGATGTCTTGCGCAACGACTGGCTCTACACGGGCGACATCGGCTACATGGATGAGGAAGGCTATTTCTACATTGTGGACCGCAAGAAGGACTTGATAATCTCAGGCGGATACAATATTTATCCACGCGAGATCGACGAAGTTTTACACACCCACCCCAAAATCGAGGAAGCCGTGAGTGTGGGAATTCCCCACGAAGCGCGTGGCGAGATTGTCAAGGCGTACGTCATCGTCCGGGAAGGTGAGGAACTGTCTCGCAGTGACGTTATCGCCTACTGCCGTGAAAAGCTCGCCAGCTACAAGGTGCCGCGCCAGGTCGAATTCAGAACGGAACTGCCCAAGACCATGGTTGGCAAGGTTCTACGTCGAGCTCTGCGCGAAGAAGAAGCTGCTAAAATTGAAGCAAAAAAGAACAAACGCCCCAAGGCCGAATAAGAACGTGACAGCTCAATACAATTGCAAACATCGCGGCGAAATTTGCCGCGATGACAGAGAAAGAAGAAATAAAAACCGCGCCGTAACCCTGTGGTTCACAGGTCTGTCGGGCGCTGGGAAATCCACCATTGCGCACAAGGTTGAGAAACGCCTCTTCGACCTCGATGCGCACGTCTACACCTTCGACGGAGACAATGTTCGCCACGGCCTCTGCGCAGACTTGAGCTTCTCTTCCGAAGATCGGAAAGAGAATATCCGGCGTATCGGCGAAATGACAAAGCTGTTCATGGATGCCGGGACCATTTGTCTGTGTGCATTCATCACGCCGAAGCATGAGGTCCAAAAACAACTGAGGGAAGCCCACGCCCCCGGCGACTTCTTCCTTGTCCACGTGGATTGCCCGGTAGAAGTTTGCGAAGCCCGTGATGTAAAAGGATATTACAAGCTCGCGCGCGAAGGTAAAATCAAGAACTACACCGGTATCAGCGCCCCGTACGAGGCCCCGGAAAACCCGGATCTGTTGCTTGATTCTGACAAACTTGAACTTGATGAGTGCGTGAACAAGGTGCTCGCCTTTTTGGCAGACAAGATCAATATAGACGAATAAGCTTGTAATCCCCCGAATTCTACGAGCCCGTTGTTCTGCAACGGGCTCTTCTTTTTGAATTTCATACTGCCAAACCAACTCTACAGAGATGAACCGTTGTTACATAAATGGCAATTTGAAATATTATTTACTTTAATTTAGCCCATTATTCCTTTGCCATCACTGAGAAAACCCATCTTTTGTTCAAGCATACTGCGCTTTTTGCAAAATTGTATGACGAAAAAAACTTTTCTACGCGACCTATTTGGTGTAAGCATGTGGCTTGTTCACACTACTGATTGTTGAAATTCCTATGAGAGGAGGAAATGATGAAAGGTTTTCTTAAAAGCGTAGGCCTGTTGAGCCTCGTATTGGTATGTAGTGCTTTCATTCTCGCCGGTTGTGGTGAGGATAAAGCACAGACTATCAAAGTCGGTTTCAACCTGCCCCTGACCGGTGACATTCCGGAAGTTGGTGAAGGTTCCAAAAACGCAGCCGAGATGTACTTGAAAGACATCAACGATGCAGGTGGCCTCGAAGTGGGCGGCGTCAAGTACCCCCTCGAGTTCATTTACATGGACAACGAGTCCAAAGCTGAATCCGCAACCAACGTTACTCTGAAGCTCATTGATCAGGAAGACGTTATTGCCATGATCGGCCCCAACTCTTCCAAGCAGGCTGTTCCCGCCGGCGGTACCGCCAACGAGAACCGCACCCCCATGATTTCTCCCTGGTCCACCAACCCGAACACCACGCTGGACCGCCCCTGGGTTTTCCGCGCTGCGTTCCTCGATCCTTTCCAGGGTCCGGTTGTTGCTGACTTCGCTGCCAAGAAATTTGGTGCAAAGACCGCTGCTGTTCTCTTTGACGTCTCCAATGACTACGCAAAGGGTCTGGCTGAAATCTTCAAGTCTTCCTGGGAAGCCAAAGGCCTCGGCCCTGTCGTCGCTTTCGAATCCCACGGAACTAAAGACCAGGATTTCTCCGCGCAGTTGACCACCATCATCGCTGCTAACCCCGATTTCATCTTCGTTCCCGACAACTACAACCAGGTTGCACTCATCGTGCAGCAGGCTAAAGACCTCGGCTACACTGGTCCCTTCATGGGTTCCGATGCCTGGGGCACACCTGATCTGGTCAAGTTGTGCGGCGACGCATGTAACGGCAACTACTTCTCCACCCACTACGCCGCCGCTGGCGCCAAGGGTGCAACCAAGGTCTTCATCGATCGCTACGAAGCAGCCTACGGTGCTATCCCGGCTGACTACGCAGCTCTGACCTGGGATTCCATCGGCATCATGATTCAAGCCATCAAGAACTACAACAAATTCGACGCCGATCCCGTTGAAATGCGCAAAGGTATTCGCGAAGGCCTCGCAGCCATCAAGTCCTATGATGGCATCACCGGTTCCTCCAAGTTCGACGCACAGGGTGATCCCATCAAGTGCGCTGTTGTCGTTAAGATCTCTGACCAGGGCGAATTCGTCTTCGAAGAGTCTGTCTGTCCGTAAGCTAACGACTTAGCTGATTAATCAGGGCGGGGGTCATGCGACCCCCGCTCTTTTAGTGAAACAAACGGCCACTTCGTTCGGTGGAGCGGCCAAATACCTAAAGAAATTTCTCGGGAAGAACTATTGTGGACTTCATACTTCAGAATATACTCAACGCCCTACAGTGGGGAAGCTTCTACGCGCTCATCGCGCTTGGCTACACCCTCGTGTACGGCGTTTTGCGCCTGATCAACTTCGCCCATGGCGATATTTTCATGGTCGGCGCATACATCGCTTATGCCATTGCCTGGTTCCTGCTCGGTCCGGCATTCGACTTGTCACCGCTGATGACCTTCGCCATCGCCATACCGCTGACGATGGCCTTGACAGCCTGCGTCGGCGTAACCCTTGAGCGCATAGCCTATCGGCCCCTGCGTCGAAAAGGTGCGCATAGGCTCTATGTTGTCATCACTGCACTCATGTGTGGGCTGATCCTTGAGTACTCCAACCTTGCCGTACTCGGCGCCAGCCGTCTCAAATTTCCCGAACTGGTCGAAAAAACCATCTGGCACATAGGCGGCGTTACCATCACCAACCTCAAGGTGATCGTCATCTTCGCCGCCATCGCGGTCTACGTCTTTTTGAACTTCATTGTCACCAAGACCAAGATCGGCATGGCCATGCGCGGCATCTCATACGACAAATTTGCCATCCCGCTCATGGGTATTCCCATTGACGCCATCATCGTCTTCACCTTCATCCTGGGTTCGAGCTTCGCCGGACTGGCCGGACTCTTGTTCGCCATGTCCTACCCGATTCTGGAACCGTTCATGGGTATGATCATCGGTTGGAAGGCGTTCATCGCAGCGGTTGTCGGCGGTATCGGCGACATTCGCGGCGCATTCTACGGCGGCTTCCTTCTCGGCTTCATCGAGGTCGGTGTTGTGACGATTTTCCCGTCCACCTACCGCGACTTGTTTGCCTTCTCCATCCTGCTGATCATCCTCTGGGTGAAGCCAACCGGATTGTTCGGCATGCCGCAATCCACGAAGATCTAGTTGGGATATATAGATATGCAAAAATATACTCTCAACGTGCTCATGGCTGCCTGCGCCGTGTTTCTCCTGGTGCTGGCTCACTTCAAAATCATCGATAACTACATTCAGGCCGTCATCATGTTTGTTGGCATCAACATCATCATGTCCACCAGCCTGAACCTCGTAAACGGTAACATGGGTGAATTCACCTGTGGTCACGCCGCATTCATGTGCATGGGCGCATACGTCACGTCCCTGCTGTCAGTTCTTTGCTTCGGCAAGAACTTCGGCGATCCGCTGCTCCCCCAGTATATGGCCATGTTCGTTTTTCCGATCATGATCCTTGCGGGTGGCGTCGTGGCAGCCTTAACCAGTCTCCTGGTGGCGATCCCGGCCTTTAAAACCCGTGACGATTATCTTGCCATTATCACCATCGCTGTGAACTACATGGTCATCTCGGCCATCGAAAACATGGACTTCGTTGGCGGCTCTCGCGGCTTCCAGGGTATGAAAAATACCGTCTGGGCCATGAATGACACTATCAAAGGCCCATGGATGCTCTTCTGGGTCATCACCTTCACAGTCTTCACCATCTGGGTTATCCGCCGGTTCATCACATCCACCTACGGCAAGGGCGTTAACGCTATCTGTCAGGATGAGGTCGCTGCGGAAATCATGTCCGTGAACACCAACAAAATTAAGCTGGTCAACTTCATGATCTCTGCAGGTCTGGCTGGCTGCGCGGGCGGCTTGTTCGCCCACATCATCGGCTACGTTAACCCGCAGTCGTTCAACATTCTCAAATCCACTGAAGCCATGGTCATGGTCTATCTGGGCGGCATGGGCTCCTTGTCCGGCGCAGTCCTCTCAGCCATCGTCTTCACCTTCCTCATGGAAGTGCTTCGGTCCCAGTCTCTCATCGACTTCCTGCTTGCTCCCGCCACCTTCGTGTTCCCCGATTGGGAACCGTCTGCTGGTGTCATCAAGTGGGTCATGATTCCCCTGCTCCTCGTCCTGATCATGCAGTTCAGGCCCGAGGGTATTATGGGCAACAAAGAGTTGTCGGACGTGTTCCCCAAACTCAAAAAATACTACACGTTCAAGTAGGGGGTCTGTCATGTCACTTATGAAAATCGACGGGCTGACCCAACGTTTCGGCGGCCTCCAGGCAGTGTCCGAGTTCAGTGTGGAAATGAAGGGCGGCGAGCTCATGGGACTTATCGGTCCCAACGGCGCTGGCAAGACCACCATCTTCAACCTGATCTCCGGTTTCTACCAACCCACCGAGGGAACCATCACCGTGGGCGATACGCCCACTGCAGGCCTCAAGCCGCATCAGGTGACCTCCCTTGGCGTTGCACGAACCTTCCAGAACATTCGACTGTGGCACGACATGACCGTGCTGGACAATATCCGTATCGCCCAGCATTACCGTCTCGGCTACAACGTCATGGACTCCATCCTGCGCGGCAAGAAGTATCGCGAACGCGAGGAACGTATCCTCGAAATCGCCACCGAGCTGCTCGAAGCCATGTCCCTCACGGAAGTGGCCCAGGAATGTCCCAAAAACCTACCGTATGGCTTGCAGCGTCGTGTTGAAATCGCCCGCGCCATGTCCATCCGGCCCAAGCTCCTGCTCCTCGACGAACCTGCTGCAGGTCTCAACTCATCTGACGTTGAAGACCTCATCAAGCTGGTTCGCTGGATTCACGAGAACTACGACATCTCCATCTTCATGATCGAACATCAGATGAAGGTTGTCACCAGCCTCTGCCAGTGGATCAAGGTCATCGACTTCGGTTCCACTATTGCAGAAGGCACAGCAGAAGACATTCAGTCCAACCCGGCCGTCATCAAGGCCTATCTTGGAGACGACAACATATGAATACTCCAGAACTTGAAATTATTGACCTGTACGTCAAGTACGGCAATATCGAGGCGCTCCACGGCATCTCATTCACCGTCGGGCAAGGCGAAATCGTCACGCTCATCGGTGCCAACGGTGCTGGCAAGTCCACGACACTCATGTCCATATCCCAGCTCCCGCCGCCGGAAGCACCCAAGATCGTCAGTGGTGACATCAAGTTCCAGGGTAAATCCATCGTCGGCATGGCCCCGGACAAGATCGTCGCT
>JAFLJT010000223.1 GCA_022712855.1 Pseudodesulfovibrio sp.
ATCCTTGGCAAGAAAGGTCACGGAGCCGAAAACCGGTTCATCCTCGTAAATGGACGGGCCGATGGTGTAGACGTATTTGCCGAATTTTTTCATACGACGCAGCGTTTTGTGCTTTGAGTCGTATATGAGGAAACGGCCGTACTTGGTGTTCCGGGCATCAATAATGGAGATGGTCCGGTCATCCAGTGTTGTGAATTGACCGGAAAATTGTGTGGAGGAATAGGAGTAGTAGTCGCTCATCAAGGCGCGTCCAAACCGAGCCTCATGACCGCGATGGACGGTGGTGTCGTTACGGACAACGATACGCCGAGAGTCCGTATCCTTGGGTACCTTGACCGGACTGATCTCGGTGATTTCCGGTTCCGGTTCCGGCAATGGCGCAGGCTCTGCCACCGGGGGAGCTGCGGGGGGAATAGGGGGTGGCGGAGAGTCATCAAGGACCACGGTCTTGTTCAGAGGCAGGGGGGTGGACGTTACATCACTTTTTGGTTGCGGTTCTTCAATGGCAGGCTCTTCCATGGGCTGGGGCACGGGCATGAACGCCACTTCTTCTGGCTCCAGCGTTGTCGTAAGATCCACCTCCATGACCTCTTCCAAGGTCAGGGGGGCCAGATGCATGGCCTGCAACAGGATCACAAAAAGCGTGACGTGCAGGATGAAGGAGAAGAGCCAGCTAAGATACCGCATGATAGTCCGGGTTACTGGTCTTGTTTATTGGGGTTGGGCGTTTTTTCTGCGACGATGCCCAGCCTGTCGATACCGGCGGATTTGATCTCGCCCATCAGAAGGGTCAGGATATCGCTGTCAGGCATAACATTCATGGTTTCACCACTTTACTGGGTCTTTGGTTGAAAAGGGACGTCTGAGTCTGCCTCATCAGTAAACCCGGCAACAGGAGAATGCAAGGGGGTTTTCTTATATAACCGATTGTCTTTTCAGACGATAGCGGTCGGTTTTGCTCCGCAGAAACTCCGCCATGATAATATTTCTAAAGCGGTTGTACTCAGAGGAAAGTGGGGATAACTTATAGAAGTATATGAAGACAGACTCGGAGGCGACGTTGCGCATATTAGTGCTGGCCGGAAAAAATATTGACGAATCATTTGTTCAGAGGATGCTCGGCAGCCATGAATATGCCATGGCCCGTTTTGGCTCCGTGTCTCGTGGAGTCCGACGGCTTGAGAGCACGCCAGCTGATCTTGTGCTGGTTGTTCCCGACGATGACGATACCTCCTGGTCCCGTGCTCTTCAGCGTCTCCGGCAGGAATACGACACGTGGCCTATTCTCATTTGTTCCCATGGCGAGGAACGTGAAGAGGAGGCTCTTTCGGCCGGAGCCTTTGACATATTCGACACGCAGACGGTTCAGCCTTCTCAGATGAAACGGAGTCTTCGGCATTTGCAGCATCAGGTGAAGCTTGAAGCGACTCTGCGCAAAGACCGGACCATGTTCGATTGGATCGAAGAAACTGGTCGGCTCGGTAGTTGGGAGTTGGGCGCTGATGGGAAGACAACATGGTCTGATGGTGTGAGGGCTATCCTCAAGGATGACGGGCGGCTTACCGAAGAGTTCACCAGTGTTCGCCAATTTGTGCACCCCGAAGATTTGGAAGTGTATGATCAGGCCAACAAGGCGACCTTTGAGCAAGGCTGGCCTCTGGATTTCGAATACCGTGTTAATCTCAGCGATGATGATCTGCGATATCTCCACCTGCACCGACGGGTGGAGTTGGGGAATGATGGCAAGGTTGCTCGAGCTTACGGCATGGTCCGCGATGTCACGGCAGAACGCGAGTTCGAAAATTTTCTTTTCCGGCGCGATGCAGTCCTTCAGGTTGTCGGTGGTTTTGCCGAGCGGTTCCTTCGTGAATCCGATTGGGAAAGTGGCATTGACAGTGCTCTCAAACAACTGGGAAAAGCTGCCGACGTCACCAGAGTATTTATCTTTCAAAAGTCCTCCGGTTCGGTCACGGACGCCAGTGTTTCCATGGCCCACGAATGGGCGTCGCCCCTTGTGGAGCCGATTATCCACAGACCGGAAATGCAGAACCAGCCTTTCTCGCCCACCTATGATCGGTGGCGGAACACGTTACTCCAGCGCAAGATTATTGCCGGACATATCTCCAATTTTCAGTCGGAGGAACGCCTGTTCTTCGAATTAACCAACACCAAATCCATCATGATTGTGCCGGTTTTTGTCGGCACTAGCTGGTGGGGATTCATCGGTGTTTCAGAACATCGCCAGGAACGCGACTGGCTGCCCGTAGAGATCGAATCCATGACTATGGTCGCGGATATTTTCGGCTCTGCCATCCTGCGCCGTTCCATGGAAGACCAGCTTCTGGAAGTCAGCCGTTCAGCCTATGACGCCAAGGATATCGCTTTGGAAGCGAGCAAGGCCAAGAGTCGATTCCTCGCCAACATGAGCCATGAGATTCGCACGCCTATCAGCGGCATTCTCGGTATGGCGGAAATGACCATCACCACTGGGCTGACCAGTGAACAACGCGAACATATGGACATGATTCGCGACGCGGCCCGTTCGCTACTTTCCATCGTCAATGACGTTCTCGATATCTCCAAAATCGAGGCGGAAAAGCTGGAACTCAAGCCCGAGGATTTCGAGCTGCGGGCCGAGTTGGAAACCACGGCACGCCCCTTTTCTGTCGAAGCGGACAGGGCAGGAATTGTGTTCCAGTATTCCGTTGATGACGCTGTGCCCAGCCATGTGCACGGCGACCCCGATCGATTGGGCCAGATTCTCAGGAATCTCATAGGCAACTCCATGAAGTTCACCGAGCGCGGGCTCATCGAACTCAGTGTGGAGATGGCCGGGGTGGAAAAAAACCGTAGTCGTTTGCGCTTCACGGTTCGCGACACTGGCGAAGGTATTGCCGAGGATAAAATCGGGACCATTTTCGAGAGCTTCACCCAGGCGGACAGCTCGGTGCGCAAGAAGCATCAGGGCACCGGATTGGGCCTGACCATCTCCAAGGAACTGGTGGAGATGATGGGTGGCGATATCAGCGTCAACAGTGAACTCGGCAAGGGCAGTACGTTCACGTTCACCGCGTGGTTTGATGAAGCCGAGGCCCCGCAGGTTGCCGTGGCGGAGCCAGCAACCAAGGTCGCGCCACAGACCATGCATTTGAATATCCTGCTTGCCGAGGACAATCCGCTCAATCAGAAATTCCTGACCCATTTCCTGACCATGTTTGGTCATACGGTGACCATTGCTGGCAATGGCCGCTTTGTCCTCGAAGAGTTGTATCGACAGGGACGGCAAATCGATCTGATCCTCATGGATATCCAGATGCCCGAGATGGGTGGTATTGAGGCAACCAAGCTGATCCGCGAAGCTGATGGCAAAAGTTTTGACACCGATATCCCGATCATCGCACTCACCGCCTACGCCATGAAGGGCGACAAGGAGCGCATGCTCAAGGCGGGCATGAGCGAATACGTGAGCAAGCCCGTCGATATGAAGGAGCTCTCCGCAGCCATCGCTGGTTGTATGGCTGATAGGATTCAGACCGCCATGCCCCGGCTGCCTGTGGCCTCCAAAGCAGTGCGCGACAAGGTCGAAGCCGACGGTGTGGTCATTACGTTGGATATGGACAGCCTCATCAGCAGATTTGATGGCAACATGGAGTTGCTCAAGGATATCCTTGAACTCTTCCTGCTGGAGGCTGACGAAAAGATAGCCAATCTCGATAATGGCCTCAAGAGTCGGAACCCCAAAGAACTGGGCATGGCGTTGCATTCCATTACCAATATTGCGAGCCATGTTCTGGCTATGGACATCGTGCGTCTGTCCGGACAATTGGAGAAGGTCTGCTACAACGGGAGTCTGGACGATGTTGCTGAGGGCGTGCTCGATCTGCGTCCGCAATTCGTGGCCTTGGTGCAAGCTGTTCGCAATTCTCTCGGAACGTTATAAGTCTACGAACCATTGCGTTTTTTTCAGTGAACGATTACACAGGTTGAACCGTGTCTTCCTTGAGGGCGCAAGAGTGAAAATGAGGGGCAATGTATGCTTGTTAGAGATTGGATGACGGTCAACGTCTTATCACTTGGGGTCAACTCGTCGGTTATGGATGCCGCCGAAATTCTACACGAAAAAAACATTCGCCAATTCCCGGTTCTCGACAGAAAGGGCAAGCTGGTGGGGATTGTTTCTGATCGCGACATCCGCGATGCTATGCCGTCCAAATTTATTCCAAGTGATAATATCTCTGAAAAAGGTGGCGGGCTGTACACGCTCACCGCTGGCGATATCATGACTATGGACCCTATCTCCGTTACATCGGATATGGCCATGGATGCGGTTGCCGAGATTCTCGTTAAGCACAGAATCGGTGGTTTGCCTGTTCTTGATGGGGAAGAGTTGAAGGGTATTATTACGCAGGCTGATGTGCTTAGATTTTTGTGTGCGGCTTCCGGTTCCATGCGTGGGGGTACGCAGTTTGGTATTCGGTTGCCTGCCCGACCCGGGCCTTTGTCTGATTTGCTTATCGACTTTAAAGAGATGGGTATTGCGTTTGATAGTGTGTTTACGGCGCATGATCATAATGAGCCGGGGTCAAGGAATGCGTATATTCGTATTGAGGATATGGGTGATAAGTCTCTTGAGCAGGTGCTTGAAGCGCTTCAGCAGAAGTTTGAGATTCTTTTTTATGTTAATGAAGGGATCACTGTCGATATCAGCTAGGTTGACTAGTTTTTGACTTTTTAAAGGCCGCACCCATGAGGGTGCGGCCTTTTTTTTTATTGTTTGGGGGAATGGGAGATGAAGAGGGAATGGGAGAGAGGGGGCCGCCTTTGGCGGGATGGGAGATTGGGTGAAAGCTCCTTCGGAGCAACGCCAGTTTGGAGGCTTAGCCTCCAAGAACTTCCATGTCCTGCGCGGACGGAGGTCCATTTTTTGGCTGAGCCGCCACAAAAAATAGACGAAAAAATGTCGGCTTTTAAGAACTAGCTTAGCCGCCCGGTTTTAGCAGATCAAGAATCTGATCAAAGCAGTGGAGGCTCCACTTTCGGAGTGTGGGACGCCGTGCAAATCAATACAATTGATGGCCGTCCATGGCTGTAGGTGTCCCGGTAATAGAGCCGCCTCCACTGCTTTGTCAGCTTCTAAGCCTTGCTAAAAAGGGCTGGTGCGTTCCGTTGAAGTCTATGTGGATGATCTAAATTTGGCAGTATGTGCCTTTCATATCCAGCCCGTACTACCAACTCGATTCATATAAACAGAGGGCTGTAATTGATCGCGGGGGTTAGAGCCAGTTAGAAGCGGCGTAGTGTGGCCCGAGACGCGTCTGTAGCGCAGACAATCCGTTTCGGGCAGTGGAGCCGCTTACTGGCTCTTGCCCATCGCAATCACGATCACACTCTGGAAAAGGCGCTTTTTGCTTCCTTTTTGGGGCCAACCAAAAATGAAGTCGCCCCTTCAAGGCGAAATGGTCTTACAAATCTTAAATCCGCCAAAGGCGGCTTCCACCATTCTTACTTCTTTTCTTTTCCTTTCTATCCTTTTCCTTTCCTCATTGTTCACCAACACCATTTATAACCATCAACACTTTACACTCCCCAAGCATCCCCGTACATGTGATCATAGGAGGAATCGTCATGACTGCTGATCATCCTTTTAATCAAACCATGGGCCGTCGTCGTTGCCTACGCACCATCTCCATCCTGAGCGCTGGCCTGCTTGCCGGGTTAAGCTTCTCTCAAAAAGCGGAGGCGACCATGAACGCGCCCCACACCACCAAGGTTGTCATCGTCAAAACGGCAGATCGGGTGAAAGGCATACAAGAAGCCATGAACCGGTTTGACCTGAACGAATTTCGTGGGGCCACTGTTGCTGTCAAAGCCAATTACAACAGCGCCGATCCCTTCCCTGCATCAACCCACCCGGATACCTTGCGGACCTTTATGCAGGCAATAAAGAACGCCGGAGCTGGGCCGCTGGCGTTGGTCGAGCGAAGCGGCATGGGCAACACCCCTGATGTGCTCGAAACCATGGGTGCCATGCGGATTGCCGAGGACCTCGACGTTAATGTTGTGGTTATGGATGATTTGGGCAAAGACGATTATGTGGCCTACGAGCCGAAAGAGAGCCATTGGAAGCGCGGGTTTTGTTTGGCGCGTCCATTTGTTGAGGCGAATAAAGTGGTGCAGACTTGCTGCCTCAAAACCCATCAATATGGCGGAAATTTTACCCTCTCCCTCAAGAATGCCGTGGGCGCTGTCGCCAAATATGACCCGGCTGACAACTACAATTACATGAGCGAACTGCATAGCTCGTCCGACCAACGTAAATTGGTTGCCGAGATCAGCATCGTCTATCGGAATGATCTTATTCTTATGGACGGTATGAAGGCATTCGTCACCGGCGGGCCGCATTCGGGCAAGGAAGTCGCCCCGGGTGTTATCGTGGCCGGAACCGATCCGGTGGCCGTGGATGCGGTTGGTGTTGCAATTTTACGCATGTTCGGCACCACACCCGAAGTGTCTAGGGGGGCGATTTTTGATCAGGGGCAGATAAAGCGGGCTGTGGAACTTGGCATCGGCGTTGCGTCACCCAAGGAGATCGAGTTGATTCCGGTTGGCGATGGTGCCGAGGCGTTTGTGAAGGAAGTCAGAGAGCAGTTGGGATAGGGTGGGAGTGACGAGTGGATGGGGGAGATTTACTCGCCCAGTACTTTTTCCACGTCCATTTCTGTTTTTACGCCTTTGAGAAATTTCATCATCTCCCGCCGTTGGTGCGGGCTGAATCGAAGTTGCAATATCCCTTTGAACTTATTTGTCACGGTGAAAAGCCCGAGATTGTCGTGCGCTTCCAGCAGGAAACGGAACAATCCGATTTTCGAGGGGGCGATACGGATGTACATCCGCTCTGACCGACTTGGCGGGGGCGGGCATATCCGTTTTCGGGGCTTTCTGCGTGAGCTGCTCTTCATGGGTGTCTCCTAGCCACTGGCGCGGCAAAATGCAATGGCTGGAATGATTTGCCTTTTGGTTGTTTTGAGCTATAATTACCCGCAATCGCCAATTTACAAAGACAATCTTTTCAATTTCACGGCGATTTTCAGACAAGGAGGGTCAATATGGCTCATATCGCGCAGGATTCCCTGGCGACTATATATTTCGAGTTTACCTGGAAAAGTTCCAATGCAACCCATGTGGAACGTTACCTGGCCGAAGGCGTCAGCTTCACCCGAGACATTTTACCGCTGGGCGTGAAAAGCCGTATGCGTGGTCTTGGCGTTGGCGATTCGGTGGAGATGGCAATGGACCCTTCCGAGGTTCCTGCTTTCAAACCGGGCAAAATACTCGACATGCCGCGTACACGATTCAAGGCACAGGTTCATGGCCGAGATATCAAACCGCGTATCGGTCGTTATTACCCCAAATTTTATATCGAATCCGTGCCGGGCACCCGGCCAGATTCCGCCACGCCGTTCCGTGTGGTCAAAGCAGATAGAGCGGGTTTCAAGGCAGACCTCAACCATCCCATGGCCGGGCGTGAAGTCACGCTCAAGGCCACAGTTGTTGATGTTCGGCCGCCTTCTGAAGATGCAGGCAACTTGAGCCGCTGGTCGGAGATTATTCTCAAAGGACCGGGAATGCAGGCCCGATTGCTCGATACGCCCACGGATTTTCTCGGCGCTGATCCCTTTTTGCGTGAAGACGAGACGGACGACGCCGCGTTTTATTCCACGGAAAAGGCTGCGGATCATCTGGAAGCCAGTAGCATTGAAAGTGTTCAGAAAGTCTATGGGGCGCTGCTTGAGAACGGTATGGATATTCTTGATCTCATGCCTGGTCGTACCTCGCGTTTGCCGGAGGATATTACGCCCGCATCGGTCATCGGTCTGGGCTTGAGCCAGGAGGGGATGGATGGCAACGCTGACCTGGACAAAAATGTCATCCACAATCTCAATGATGATCCGAAGTTGCCGTTTGATGATGCCAGTTTTGACGCTGTTATCTGTACCGCGAGCGTGGGTTACCTGACCAAGCCGTTTGAGGTGTTCGAGGATGTGGCGCGGGTACTCAAGCCCGGTGGTGTCTTTGCGGTCACCTATACAAACCACTGGTTCGAGCCGAAGGTCATCCAGGTCTGGACGGAATTGCAGGAATTCGAGCGCATGGGGCTGGTCAGCCAGTTCTTTATTCGCACCGAGCAATATGAAGATCTCTGGACATCCTCTGACCGCGTGGAATCCGGCGCAAAAGAAGACTCCGTATTTGCGGTGTGGGGTCGTAAGATCTAAATTCCATTCGAAATACAATAAGAAAAGGCGGGAAGAATCCCGCCTTTTCTTTTGTTTTTTGTTCACCAAAATTGCAAATGACGACTAAGTAATTGCTTAAAATAATGGCTTTTATGAATTTGTTCAGCTATTGAGCCTTTGTTGAAAAATACTTCTTACGTCCACGGAGATTGCATGAAAAAAGGTCTACTCCTCTTCGCACTTGTTCTGCTTATTTCATCTCATGCCTTTGCAGAGGGCAAAAAAGACGATCATGCATATGTTGGTGGCAGCATCGCATGGCAAAATCTTATGGATTCCGAACTCGGCTCTAACGATGGATTAACCGATGCTGCACTGAAAGCATCGGATGCAGAATTCAAATTCAAAGGGCTTGGCTACGGAGCTTCCGGGTTTGCTGGTTATCAGTGGACAAACGGATTTCGGCTTGAAGGCGAGCTGAGCTTCTTTAAGAGTGATATCGACAAGGTCTCATCGACTGTTGGAGACACAGATCTTAATGGCTACCTGGATATGACAGCGCTTATGGTCAACGCTTTGTGGCAGTTTGAGAGCGAGACAGACGTGTTTGCTTTCGCTGGCCTTGGAGCGGGCTACGGATGGGCAAAAGGGAAATACGAAGGCGGCGGCGACGGTGTTACCGGAACGTCCAGTATTCCGCTTGTGCAGCCGATTTTTGGTCTGGGATACCACCTTACGGAAGATGTTTCGATGGCCTTGGATTACAAGTTCGTGATGGGACTCAAGAAGCTCGATTATGACGAATTGGAGCACGAGTACAGAGCACACAGGCTTGGACTTGGAGTGAAATACGACTTCTAGGCATCCCTGTATTTAAAAGGGAAACCTTTTCAAGAAAGAGCGTTCAGCCAAGGTAAACAACTTTACCTTGGCTGAACTTTTTTATGCCAATTCGGCCTTGGACAGGACCGCGATGAGACGCTTGAGCATCTCCGGGTCGTGGGCGTTGCGTTGGGACTTGATGCGGGTGAGTGCCTCAAAGGGCGTGAGCTTCTTTTTCCTGTTCATGCCGCGCGTGAGGTTGTCGTATTCGTTGCACAGCGAAAGAACCCGGACGTAGGAGGGGAGCATGTTGCCCTGTGCGCCGGATGGATAGCCGGAGCCATCTTCGCGTTCGTGGTGAAAGAGAATGCACTGCAATGTTTCCTGCGGCAGGGGGAGCGCCGAGCAAACCCCGACACCCAGTGCGGGGTGGGATTTGATCAAATCAAGCTCGGTCTGACTCAGGCCGTCCCGACGGCGGGAGAACAGATCCTGCGGCAGTTCCAGCTTGCCGATGTCATGGAGCATGGCACCCATGCCCACGGCTACCATCAGATCGGAATCTTCTTTTACATACGACATCAGTACGCTGATCGTGAGGACCATGACGCCGATGCCGTGGTTGAAGAGAGCGTGGCCGTCAGCGATGAAGCGAGACAGCTCTTTTAATGCGTCGTCGCGGGCAAAAAA
>JAFLJT010000055.1 GCA_022712855.1 Pseudodesulfovibrio sp.
TTCTGCGACAAATCGCCCCAGCGCCAAGGGCAGGAACGATGTGTTCTCGGTGAAAAAGATCAGGCCTGGGAGTTATTCCGCCCCATGTTCACGGCCAAGGTCGTGCTTTTTGCCTCACCCATCTATTTCTACCACCTGCCGTCCATGTTCAAGACATGGATTGATCGCGGCCAGCAGTTCTGGAAGGCGCGACTGGACAAGGAGCCATGGATAGACAACCTGCCAAAACGCACAGCCCATACTGTTTTCATCGCCGGACAACCGACAGGCAACAAGCTTTTTGAAGGGTCACGGCTCACGCTCAAATACTTTGTGAAGAACTTCAACATGGAACTGGCCGAGCCTCTCGCCTTCCGCGGCGTGGACGAGCCAAATGATCTGACAAAACAAGCGGATCTGGAAAAACAGGTCATCGCACTCGGCCGACAGGCGTGGGAAGAGGCAGACTAGCTCCATGCTCCGCGCTCTCGAAAATTTTGCCAGCCGTCTCGGGCTCACCGCCGCCCGGTGCCCCATCTGTTCAGCCATCACAGACCGCAACAACGGTGGATTATGCCCGACCTGTGCCGTGGAATTGCGCCCGCACCTCGGTGGCCATTGCCCCCAATGCGGCACGATGTTCGGCGATGAGAACACGCCACCCACCTTATGCGGCGAGTGCCATCTCACACCACTGCCATGGGGCAGGCTCTACTTCCATGGCCGATATTCCGGCCCGCTCAGGGATTTGATTCTCAGCTACAAATTTAACGGCGGCATAGGGCGCACACGGCTCCTCTCAGACCTTGCCCTGACCGCTTTCGGCAATAACACTGAGCGCATCCCGGATGCCATCATCCCGGTCCCCCTGCACACCCGTCGGCTCCTTTGGCGCGGATTCAACCAGTCCACCGAACTCGCCCTCGCCCTCGGCAAGGCGCTGGACAGGCCCGTGCTCAAATCCGGCCTGATCCGCACCCGACACACAATCCCCCAGACACAACTCGGCATGAAAGATCGGCAAACCAACATCAAGGATGCCTTTGCCGCAGATGAAAAAAGTGTGAGAGGAAAAACAATTCTCGTGGTGGACGACGTCTACACCACAGGCGCGACCCTCACCGAATGCGCCCGAACGCTCAACCGCGCCGGGGCATCAGGTGTCGATGTATTGGTTGTTGCGAGGGCGCAACAGGAGCCCGTGTAAATCTGACTACATTCTATCATTAGAGTATTTAATATCAGACCATATCACGAGCTCATCATAGGGCCCGGCATATCTTATATTACTATGTAAAAGTATTTTCTTGCTAAGATCAAATCCAGAACGACTGAGGGTTGTACGATAAACAATTTCTCCATTATTCATAAGATGCAAATGGAGAAGCCCTTCTTTAATAAAGGCATTCCTCGCATATTTTTTAGGAATCATCACACCTTCAAAGTATTCACCACCTCCAGAAGATGGGACAATGCAATACTGAATCTCAACATCCTTAAATTGTACATTTTTTGTACAATGTTCAGGTAAGCCAGTCGGTGTTGTGACCCACCGGTATTCATGAGACGAACAACCTCCACTCAAAAGCCCCAATAACAACAGACACAGGAACAAGAAGCGTCTCATCAATTCCCCCTCAAAAAAACAAATAATTATAGAACATCTACAACTTCAACGGATTCCGTATACGAGTCATTCGAACAAATCAATTATAGCAAATATAATCTCCCTTCGATTTTACTAAAAAAAACTCAAAAAATCACACGTCAGGGCTTGACTCCCAAACCTGTTGCGGATAGGTTGCCTCCTCTTACGAATTGGAGGTTTTAACCATGTTCGCAATTATAGAGACCGGCGGTAAACAGTACCGCGTTGAAGAAGGTCTTGAACTTAATGTAGATTTGTTGAAAGTCGAAGCTGGCGCAAAGCTGAGCATCGATTCCGTTCTCCTGGTAGAAAAGGATGGCGACACTAAAATCGGAGAACCCTATGTGAAGGGTGCTATGGTTGAGTGCGACGTTCTGGGACACATTCGAGGTAAAAAGGTTGTGGTTTTCCACAAGCTGCCGAAGAAAGACTCCCGCAAGACCCAAGGTCACCGCCAGGATTATACTTCTATCAAAGTCAAATCCATCAAGGCCTAGTTGCCTGAGGGGAGGATCAAATGGCTCATAAGAAAGCTGGTGGTAGTTCTAGGAACGGTCGCGACAGCGCCGGTCAAAGACGAGGCGTTAAGCGTTTCGGTGGTGAACAAGTTCTCGCAGGGAACATCCTTGTTCGCCAGGTTGGCTCATCCTTTCACGCAGGCGAAGGCGTCGGCACCGGCAGGGATTTCACCCTGTTCGCGCTGGTCGATGGCGTCGTCAAATTCGAGAAGTACACACGCAATAAGGTCGGTAAGACCCGCATTTGTGTACTGCCTGCCGAAGCGTAAGCTTCAGCAATAGCATCTCATCTGGGCAGGGAACGCCATTGCGCGCTTCCCTGCCCATTTTCTGCGTTCTTCAAATTGGCGATGAAGCGCCATCTGCTGCGTTGCTGCGACAACCACAAACCCTTGCGTATAAGAATACGCGCGGCCTTGTGGTTCTCTTGCGCCTTGCAGCTGGCACTCCCTCACCAATTTGAACGGGATCAATTTTATTGGTACTATTTGATTAGTACAAGCAAGGTTACGGTATGAGATTTGTAGATGAAGCGACCATCAAGGTGCGTTCGGGTAAGGGCGGCAATGGCTGTGCTAGCCTGCGACGCGCGGCCAACCTTCCTAAAGGCGGTCCTGACGGCGGTGATGGCGGTAAAGGCGGCGACGTCGTTTTCCGTGGCACCAACGTTTTGATGTCACTGTATGATTTTCGTCTGCACCGTCACTACTTTGCCAAATGCGGCGAAAGCGGCATGGGCGGTGATCGCTATGGTAAAGCAGCGGACACGCTCTACGTCGATCTGCCCGTCGGTACTCTCATATATGAAATAACCGAACACGAAGATGGCACCGAGACCGAAGTGCTCCTCGCCGACCTCGTCTCTCACGGCACCGAGATCGTTATCGTTGCTGGTGGCAGAGGCGGACGCGGCAACTTGCATTTCAAGACGTCCGTCAACCGTACTCCGCGTACTGCCGAAGACGGGTTCCCCAACGAAGAAAAACGTATTCGCCTGGAACTCAAGATTCTGGCTGACGTCGGCCTGCTCGGCCTGCCCAGTGCTGGCAAGTCCACGTTCATAGCACAAGTTTCCGCTGCCAGACCGAAAATCGCAGCCTACCCTTTCACGACGCTAGTGCCAAACCTCGGCGTCATCGAAGATGATGACTACGAACGTATGGTCATCGCCGACATCCCCGGTCTCATCGAAGGCGCTTCTGAAGGCCGTGGCCTGGGTATCCAATTTCTCAAGCACGTCGAACGCACGCGCTTTCTTCTTCACATTCTCGCAGCCGAAGACCTGAACCGCGAAAATCCCATCGATGGATATGACATGCTCAATCAGGAGCTGCGCGAATACAGCACAGAACTGGACGAGAAGATGCAGATCAAGGTCATCAACAAGATCGACACCCTCGACGAAGAAGAACTCGCCGAGATCAAGGCCAAGATCGACGCCACCGGCGAAAAAGTATTCTACATCTCCGCATTGACAGGAGAAGGTGTTGACGAATTGCTCAAGACAATGTGGAGTCAACTCCTAGAAATGAATGCGAAAGAAGAAGCAAAACAGGCAGAGTAACTCGCTAGAGTGAATGGTAAAATGCCAGTTTCATTTGCCCTGTCTCGCGATTGAACTTGATCTTGATTTTCTCAACTCCCGACCGCCATTCATATATTCTGTAGTCGCCTTCTGAGTAATCCTCAGGCTGACCGTAAATATCCATCATTTCAGCTAAAGACTGTTTGAAATCCTGTACTTGCGTAATTTCCACAAAATACGCGTAGAGCGCTTTATCTCTAAATGCCAAAGAGATATCGCTAGTGTCGCCTGAAAAAATGGGACACGAATTTGAGCCCGGAAAACGGTAATACTCCACTCCATCTTCACTCTTGTATTTCACCACTCCACTGAACTCGGCCAGAGGCATGCCCCACGGCATGGACATCTCCGGCGGAGTTTCCTGTTCAAGCCAGGGAGGTATGGTTTCTCCGTCGAACTCCTGAGAGGCCGGGGTAACCGTTACCAGAAGGAGAAGAAGGATTATGGAGCATGGAAATGCGATGTATTTCATGATTCGACCTATTATTTGAAGTTCATCCATTTAAAAGCATATACATATGCCCAGAAATATCTCCGCAAGCTACACATAAACAAAGACAAAAGCCATGATTGTTGATCCAATCGATGTAAGTCCTTTCTTGCCAGCGACCACCCTGTTGCTGTACCGTGCGCTCCATGACGAAGACCGATGTAAATAGATCAACGCTACTGAACGATGTTCGGCGGGTGGTCGTCAAAGTGGGCAGCGCAGTGCTGGCCACCGAAGACGGCTTAAACCCTGCTGCTATCGAACGACTGGCGACACAACTTTCTGCCCTGAGTGATCGGGGTATCGACGTTGTGCTGGTCTCATCCGGCGCAGTCGCTGCCGGGCGACAACGCATTTGCGAGCGCACGAAGAAATGCCAGAATAATTACAACGATATGTCTTCACGCCAGGCAGCCTCAGCCATCGGTCAGGGCCGCCTTATGCATGACTATGACGAAGCATTTGCCAAGCACGGCAAGGTCACGGCACAGGTCCTGCTCACCCGCGGCGGCCTCAAGATTCGCGAGCGTTTCCTCAATGCCCGCAACACCATGGAGCGTCTCCTCGAATGGGGCGTCATTCCCATCGTCAATGAGAACGACACGGTTTCGACACAGGAACTGGAATTCGGCGACAACGACACGCTGGGCGCCATGTGTCTCGGCCTGACAGGCGCGAATCTCTTCGTGAACCTGACCAGCGCTGACGGTGTGTTCGACAAAAATCCCGAGAATCACCCTGACGCCAAGTCGATCCCGATCATCGAAAATATTTGTGCTTTGGACATCGAATCCATGTGCGATGGCAAAACCAACGTCGGCACAGGCGGCATGTACTCCAAACTGCGCGCCGCACGCCGGGCCGCCCAGCTTGGTGTCCCGACCCTCATCGTCTCCGGCAAAGGCGAGTTCGATATCATCGCAGCCCTCGAAGGCGAAGAATGTGGCACATTGGTCCTGCCCGCTGGCCGTACCGTTTCCAGCAAGAAATTTTGGCTCGCTTACCACGACGACCCGTCCGGCGCGATCTTCGTGGACAAAGGCGCGGCTGGCGCATTGCAGACCAAGGGCAAATCGCTACTCCCCATCGGCATCGACGCGGTGGATGGCTGTTTCGAACGCGGCGCACTCGTCTTCATCAAATCCATGAACGGCGAAGAACTCGGCGTCGGCCTCAGCAATTTTTCTTCCAACGAACTGGAACGCATCAAAGGCAAGCGAACGACAGACCTTGCCGACATCATCGGCCCCACGTCATTCGACGAGGCCATACACCGCGACAACATGTTGCTCGACGCAGCTATATAACTGGCTGTTGAAAAAGGCCCGATTGCGTCGTTGCTGCGAGATGTTCAAACCCTCACGTAGAAAGACAACGCTTCGGCCTTGAATATTTCTTGCGCCTACCACTCGAACCTTTTTGAACAGCCAGAATACAACTAGGAAAATAAAGAAACTATTGTGAGAAGACTCTACCTCGACAAGAATTTACAATTCGTCTTCGGCGTTACGCTGATGGCGATTCTCGGCGTGTCTTCCATCATCCCGGCCCTGCCGGAGATCATGGACAGCCTGTCTGTCAGCCCGGTTGAAATCGGACTGCTCATCTCGGTCTTCACCCTGCCCGGCGTCCTACTCTCACCACTGGTGGGAATCCTGGCCGACCGCGTTGGCCGCAAGGTCATTCTGGTGCCGTCGCTTTTCGTTTTCGGCGGCTTCGGTTTTGCGTGCTTCTTCGCCCAGACATATGAGCAACTCCTCGTCCTGCGTTTTTTCCAGGGCGTCGGCGCTGGACCGCTCGGCGTCATTTACGGCACCATCATCGGCGACCTGTACCAGGACCGTGAACGCGGACAGGCTATGGGCTACAATGCCAGCGTTCTCTCCATGGGCACAGCGGCTTTCCCGGCGCTCGGCGGTATTCTCGCCATGCTCGGCTGGAACTATCCCTTCCTTTTACCCCTGCTCGCCATCCCCCTCGGCCTGTCCATCTCAATGTTCATGGACACCCCGGAACCGAAAAGCTCAGGCAGCCTCAAGGACTACATCCACGACGCCTTAAAGCTCATGAAAACGCGGCAGGTACTCGCGCTCTTCGCCACCACGCTCATGACATTCACCGTCCTCTACGGACCTATCGTCACCTACCTGCCCATTCTGCTTAATACAGAATTCAACGCCTCGCCCGTTGCCATCGGCATGGTTTTTCTCATCGCCTCCGGCTTCACTGGCATTGCATCATTTCAGCTCGGAAAACTGTCTGATCGCTTCGGCCAACGCGCCCTGCTCATTGCGTCCGGCATATTCTACGCACTCTCTATGGTATTGACGCCATTCTCTCCCGGCCTGTGGCATGTCATTCCTCCGGTCATGTGCTTCGGTCTGGCACAGGGGCTTAACATCCCGACCATTATGACCATGCTCACGACCATTTCGCCCATGGAACAACGCGGCGCATTCATGGCGGCCAACGGCCTGATCCTCCGCCTCGCCCAAACCATCGCCCCCATCCTCATGGGCGGCATCTACGCCATGTTCGGCATGCACGCCGTCTTTTACAGCGGTTTGGTCTGCGCGATTACGATCATGCTGATTGGCATATTCTTCATTAAGAACCCACAATCTTAAACGTCTTCTTTCTCCCGATTCGGCTGTTCAAAAGGG
>JAFLJT010000250.1 GCA_022712855.1 Pseudodesulfovibrio sp.
TTTCTGGAAGCCCCAGGAATAATACTTTCAAAAGGAGGCTACCATGGTTCAACGTAATTATGGATTCGAAAAGCGCCAAAAAGAATTGGCGAAGAAAAAGAAAAAAGAAGAGAAGAAACAAAAAAAGCTTCTCAAGAAACAGCAAACTGACGGAATGGATGAGAATGATGACGTCGACGACGACGATGACGATGATGATTCCGAAGAAAAATCCTCTGACGAGGAATAGCGTTTCACCATCGCTGACATCTTGTCAGGTAGAAACGAGAAAGGCCTCCCTAGTGGGAGGCCTTGTTGTTTTCTCGTGTGCAAACAAAAGGAAGATGCTTTCTTTATAGCATTTGGCGTGCCAAACTTTACCACGCTGTGAACATAAGTTTTAATTCATTATATATCAGGAACTTGCGACACTCTTCCAATCACTCCTTCCGAGGCTAAAAACAAGCCCTCAAGTACAAAAATTTCAACTTACCCCACACCTTCTCTCTCAGGGACAAAATTTTTTAACCGTTCTCAGTGTATAGCTCATAAAAAAGGGACCGCCTGTTGGCGGTCCCTTTTTGTTCAATCGATAAAGTGAGTTTACACTTTGTTCATTACTTTCACGAATGCGTCTTTGGCTCGCATGATCACGTCTTCGCCAACGCAGAAGGCGAGGCGGAAGTAACCGGGGCAGCCGAATCCGGTGCCGGGTACTGCGAGGATTTTTTCTTCCTGGAGCATCGCACAGAATTTGACGTCGTCGCCACCGGGTGCTTTGGGGAAGAAGTAGAACGCGCCTTTGGGCATGGTGTATTCAAAGCCTGCGTTATCGAGCACTTCGGCCATGGCCTTGCGGCGGGTGTCGTAGATAGAGACATCCACAGAACTACCGAGCGCTTTGCCAAGCAGTTTCTGGGCAAGGGCCGGGGCGTTGACGAAACCGAGGATACGGTTTGCCATGACGATCGCGCCAAGGAGCGGCTCTTTGCCTTCAATGGCCGGGTTGACGAGCGCGTAACCAACACGTTCGCCCGCCATGCTCAGGCTCTTGGAGAACGATGAGCAGACGATGGAATAATGGTAGATATCGAGCAGGCTCGGTACTTCTACGCCGTCGAAGGCGAGGAAGCGGTACGGTTCGTCAGACAGAAGGAAGATCGGACGATCACGCTTCTCGTTGTGCTTGTTCAGGATGGCGGCCAGCCCTTCCAGCTCCTGACGAGAATAGACTGCGCCAGTAGGATTGTTGGGCGAGTTGATGAGAACCACACGGGTCTTATCGTTGATGGCTGCATCGATGCCTTCAAGATCCAGCTCGAAAGTATGCGGCTTGGACGGCACGGTGGTCAGCGTTGCGCTGTGGTTCTCGGCGTAGAAACCGTATTCCACAAAAAACGGGGCAGGGGTGAGTATTTCGTCACCCGGTTCGAGCACGGCGCGGAACACCGAGTTAAGCGCTCCGGCTGCACCACAAGTGATAACAAGACATTCGGCGGGAACTTCAACACCCTGCTCTTTGGACACTTCCTCGGCCAGACGCTCGCGCACTGCCGGGTAACCAAAGTTCGGCATGTAGCCAAGAAAGAACGGCTGATCGGCTTGGTCTGCCAGTTCGGCAAGAGCCTCTTTGATGGAAGAAGGCGGCGGCAGGTCCGGGTTGCCGAGGCTAAAATCAAAAACCGCGTCTGCACCGAATTCATTTTTCAGGCGAATGCCTTCTTCGAACATCTTGCGAATCCAGGACGCTCGTTCAATATATCCGGTCATTTGTGTAGAGATAAGCTGCATAAAGTCTCCTTGTATTCTGAGTGGAATCGACACTGTACGGCAAAGCCAAATGGGCCGCAACAGATTGCGGTGGCACTGTTACAGACACCAATCAATATTTGGGGAATGCTCAAATATTCGTTTGGCTGCAGATGGAAAAGGCACTGAGCCCATAATCAATACACCTTTCCAAAAAACAGCCCCCACGGATATCCATGGGGGCTGTTTCTGTTCTGTGTAAATGCTGTTATTCAGCCATTCCCTGCGGCCAGATGTAATAGAAGCCGGACTTGGGCGGCATAATCATGCTCGCATCCACGCCGAGCAAATTGAACTTGGCTACGTCGGTGCTCGAAAGACTATTGTATGGATTATCATTGGGATAGGTGTCCCGACGATACACCACGATCTTGGCGTCGCCCGACAGCCCGGTCAACTGCTCCGCCTTGGCAAAAGCGTCCTGAATGTAGCCGACCTGATCGATGAGACCGACGGCTTTGGCCTGATTGGCCGTGAATACACGGGCGGTCTTTACCAGCTCCATATTGGCAGGTGTCAGGTCGCGGTGCTTGGCAACCAGCATGTGGAAACGGGCCGCGTAGTCATCAATAATGGCTTGGAACAATGCCTCTTCTTCAGCAGTGCTTGGCCGGAACGGGGAGCCCATATCTTTATCTTTTCCGGACTTGGAGACTTCTACTTCGACGCCGATCTTGTCCAACAGTGCATGCATTTTGGGGCGCATAAAAATGACGCCAACTGAACCCGTTATTGTAGTGGGATGAGCAAGAATCCAATCTGCGGGCAGGGCTGCATAGTAACCACCGGACGCTGCCACATCAAACATGGCGACAACAACTTTCTTTCCGGTACGGCGTTTGAAGTCGGAGATCTCATGATAGAGAATATCCGACGCGGTGGTCGTCCCGCCGGGGGAATCGATAGCGAGGACAACGCCCTTCACTTCATCATCCATTTCGGCCAGCTTCAAGGTCGAGACGAGTTCCTGCACCTTGCTTGGCTTGGCACGCAGCATCCCTTGTTTGGGCTGGGTTTCGAGGAATCCCGTCAGATGGATAAGGGCGAGTTTGCCCTCACCTTCACCCTGAATCACAAATTCTTTGAGCGGCTCGGTGGATTGAGCAGCAAAAAGTTTAATTTTTGGGGCGCAGCCGGGAAGAACGAAGAGGACAAGGGCGAGTGTTATCAAGAGTCGAAGTTTCATATGGAGCCTCCATAAGGATTTGTTTTCCAGTACTTATACAGCAATGGGACGGCAAAGGGGAAGAGAAAAGGAAAGACGGTTGCTAGCAACAAAAAAGCCCCACCGAATCTCGGTGGGGCTTTATCTTTTCAGTAGTCAGCAGCCTATTTCGCCTTAGCGAGGGGCCAGACCTGCTCGATTTTTTCGATGGGTTTGATGGTCACCCGCTTGAGCAGATCTTCGGGAATCTCGGCGAGATCCTTCACATTCTGCTTGGGAATCAGCACGGTCTTCATACCTCGGGATACAGCGGCAAGGATTTTTTCCTTCACTCCGCCAACTGGGAGAACACGACCGCGCAAGCTGATCTCTCCAGTCATGGCGAGCTCGGGATTAATGGGTGTGTCCGTCAGGGCCGAGATGAGTGCCGTGACCAGCGTGACACCGGCAGACGGACCATCCTTGGGTGTGGCTCCGGCCGGGACGTGAATATGAATGTCCAACTTCTCATTGAACTTCGGATCGATGCCGTATTCGTCAGCGCGGGCGCGAGCAATGGAGAGAGCGGCCTGAGCCGATTCCTTCATGACATCGCCGAGCTTACCAGTGAGGATCAACTTGCCCTTACCTTCCATAGTGGTCACTTCGATATGCAGCAATTCGCCGCCAACCGGAGTCCAGGCAAGGCCAACCGCCACGCCCGGAGGCAAAGTGGTTTCCTTTTCGTCGTCCAGAAAATGCGGCGGGCCGAGCAAGGTGTACAGATTCTTGGCCGTGACCTTGAATGGTCCCTTCTCACCCTCGGCCTTCTTGCGGGCCATTTTACGACACAAGGTACCGATTTCGCGCTCGATATTTCGCAGTCCAGCCTCGCGGGTATACTCGCGCACGACCTTGCTCACTAGCGTGTCGGTCATGACAAGTTCATTTTCCTTGAGACCGTTGTCAGTGATCTGGCGCGGCAAGATGTAGCGGCGTGTGATGACCGTTTTTTCCTGCTCAGTGTAGCCGGGAATGCGGATGATTTCCATACGATCACGCAAAGGACCGGGGATGGAATCGAGCATATTGGCCGTACAGATGAACATGACCTTGGACAGGTCGAACGGCGTATTAAGATAGTAGTCGGTGAACGAGAAGTTCTGTTCCGGGTCGAGTACTTCGAGCAGTGCGCTGGAAGGATCGCCACGAAAGTCTGAACCGAGCTTGTCGATTTCATCCAGCATGATCACCGGATTACGGGTACCACACTGTTTAATGGCCTGAATAATGCGACCAGGCATTGCACCGATGTAGGTGCGACGATGACCACGAATCTCAGCTTCGTCACGCATTCCACCAAGGGACATACGGTGGAATTTACGACCCAACGAACGGGCGATGGAACGACCAAGGGAGGTCTTACCAACACCGGGAGGGCCTGCGAAACAAAGGATCGGGCCTTTCATCTTCGGGTTGAGTTTGCGCACGCTCAAGTATTCGAGAATACGCTCTTTCACCTTGACGAGATCATAGTGATCTTCGTTGAGGATCGTCTCCGCCTTCTTGATATCCAGACGGTCACGGGAGAGTTTCTTCCACGGCAGTTCGATCATCCAGTCGAGGTAGGTGCGGATAACCGTGGCTTCGCTCGATTCGGCGTGCATGGATTCAAGGCGGCGCAACTGTTTGTTCGCTTCCTTCATCACGTCCTTGGGCATACCTGATTTATGGATACCCTGACGCAACTCTTCCATTTCCTCGGTTTCGTCACCTTCGTCGCCCAACTCGCGTTTGATCGCCTTGATCTGTTCGCGGAGGTAGAAATCACGCTGGGCTTTATCCATGCCCTCTTTGGCCATGGTCTGAATCTTGTTCTGCATGTTCGCCACTTCCACTTCCTTGAGCAACTGGCCGTTGACCTGCTCAAGACGTTCCATGGGATCGTGACATTCAAGAATTTTCTGAGCGGCCCCGACCTTCATGCGAAGGTTGGAAGCAATGAGATCGGCCAGGCGGCCCGGTTCATTAACGTTATTCAAGACGCTCATGATATCCTGGCTCGATATGCCGCGCAGGGTCAGAATGCGTTCGGACTGCTCGCGGGAGGAGCGAACCAACGCTTCCTGCTCACTGTTCAGGGGGCCTACTTCCGGCTCAAGGAGCGGCTCAAGTTCAGCTATATGATAAGGATCATGGGAGGAGAACCGCTTCACCTTGGCGCGGGCCAAACCCTGTACCAACACCTTAAGGCGACCATCGGGCATTTTCAGCATACGCATGATCATGCCCACGGTGCCCGTGGTATAGAGGTCATCCTGCGTCGGATCTTCCACAGCCTCATCTTTCTGAGTCAGAATAAGGATATAACGATCTCCGGCCAGTGCCGCGTCAACGGCCTGCACGGATTTGTCGCGGCCCACGAAGAGCGGCAGGATCATGTAATTGAATACAACGATATCGCGCACGGCCAGAACGGGCAGTACCTGCGGGATGTCGTCAGGATTAGGACCGACCATGTCGTCGCCATCGCCAAACAGTCCGGCAGTACCGGAACCGGCTGACAATGCTTCGATCAGATCGGGAATATCTTCACCCGGCGCGGGTGTAACTGGTCTGGGAGCGCTGGGCTTAGCCCCTTCCGGCTGGCGGGTGGGCTGCTTTTTCTGCTGTATATTCGACTTCTTGCGTCGGATTCGCGCTGGTTTGACAGGCGATTTGCTCTTTTTCTTGGTCAAGGTAACTTCCTTTGATTTGGTGAAAACAGCGTACCTTAACCCAAATAAGTCGTCAAATCAGCTTGGCAAGAGGCTTTTTTATGTAAAAAACGTGTTCTTAAGCGCGAACCTCAAAGCCGGAAAATTCATCTTCACCATCTGACCACACCGAATCGATGGTGGTCACACGAGCCAACGGTGGCCCGTCATGCAAGCGTTCGAGGAACGATGTGAGCACTGTTTCATCACCCTGCGCCACGCCTTCCACGTTGCCATCCGCCTTGTTGCGCACCCAGCCGAGAACGCCCATCTCACGGGCCATATCGCGCGTCCATGCTCTGAACCAAACGCCCTGCACCTTGCCGTGTACCGTAAAATTGAGCGTTTTCATTTACAGCCGTCCATGTTCGTTAAAACTGTAATAGTCATGGTCCGTGACGACGAGGTGGTCCAACACCTGAATATCCAATCCTTTTGCTGTCTCCACTATCCGCTCGGTCAGTAAGACATCTTCCATGGATGGCGTGGGGTCGCCACCGGGATGATTATGCGCCAAAATAAGACTTGTTGCTTCCAGACGGAGTGCCGTTGCCATGATTTCACGCGGAAATACTGGCGTGGCATTCACCGTCCCCTTGCTCACTGGCTCCCAGGCGATGACACGATTTTTGGTATCCAGAAATGCGGCCCAAAATTCCTCCACGCCCTTGCTGCCGATTCGAGCAATGGCGGCTTCCGCAACCTCAGCCGGATCAGTCAGGGGTACACGGCTCCGCGTTTTGGTCTCACCCATTCGGGCGAAAAGTTCCTGAAAAAGGGTCCATTGTGCTGCCGCAGCCGGACCAACGCCTTTGATCTCGACCAAATGGTCAGGCCGAGCCATCATGGCATCTTTCAAAGAGCCAAACCGCTCCATGATATCCTTGGCTATAGGCTTGGTATCCATGCGAGAGAACACTTGCCCAAGAAGCACTTCCAGAAGCTCATAATCTGACAAGCTTCGACTACTTTTTACCAACTTGTCTTTAAGGCGCTGGCGGTGGCCGTGATAATGGGGCTTCTTTTTTTCAGTCATATCTGGAAAGTCGAGATGATGGGTAGTATTAGGGAAAGATTATAACCTGACGCTAGTAGCGCCGGGCCTGTGTCTTTGGTTGGAATAAGTCGATGAGGCCAGCTATGAGGATATCCAAAACCTCGTCATACCGACGTGCGCCGGACTTGATGGAATACTCCGCATCCAGTGCAAGATCGATCATGCGGGCCACGCCGGGCATGCCGAGTCGACGGGCGACGGGCGTCTTGCGTTGAATGACATAGGGGCTACCGCTGACCTTACCGCCGCCAATAATCTGGCCGTACATACGCGCCTGACTGGCGAGAAAGCCAATGAGGTTAAACAGCATCTGGTCTTTGGCGCTCTTGGAATGGTCGCTAATAACCCGCTTCCAGATGGCGGCCTCGGCACCGGGTTGGCCCAGCGCATCCATGAGATCGAAAAAGGCCATCTCTCCGGTCTGGGAGATGAGGTCCACATGCTCTTTTCGCACGAGTTTTTCATCCCCGGCAGCCAGCTCCATCTTGTCCAGTTCCAGTCGTGACGCCACCGCGTCGAGGGGCAGCGCCATGGTCAAAGCACGATCCGCACCCGGCTCGAAAGAGATACCGGTTCGGGCAGCCCAGTTACGCACGAACTCGCCAAGGGAGCGTTGGTCAAGTCCCTGAGACTCCCATACCCACCCTTCTTTCTTGGCGTTTTTAAAAAGATTGCGGCGTGACAACGTTGCCGGAACTGGCGCTTTTTTACTCTTCCACGGCCCTTCCAGACAGAAGATGGGGAAGATGTCACTGGACAGCCCCTTGACCCCGGAGTCGAGCTTGTCCAATTGATCCGCCTTGAGCGTATGGGCGCGCCGGACGACCAGCGCCTTCGGCTGGGGGAACAAACTCTTAATGGTCAGATCGGTCCAAAAAGTGGCGGGCAACGGGTCGTCATCATCGCCCCAATAGGTCTTGATTTCCCAACCGTCCTGACCGGATTTCTTCAATCGCTCATCAATATGCGACTTGATAAGTTCAGGGTCCGGGCAGACCAGAAAAATATACTTGGGGCGATTCATAATATGGTGTTCAGCCTAGTAGTTCTGGGACATTTTGTCGGCAAGACGACGGACACCAAGGCGTGTCACTTCCGCGTCCGCTTCGGTTTCCTGACCGGAGAAGAACGGCCAGCTCTGACTAATGGAACCGGAGCGCCAAATGACTGTGTCATCCGTGGTGGATGTGATGGCGGCTTCGAAAACGAAGTTGGCGTTTGAGCGCAACGTCTCGTCGCTGGCACCTTCAACCGCTGTGGGCCGATAATATTTGGTGATCGTGATCTTGATGAGCGCATCGGCAGCACCCTGATCATCCGTCCATTTCACCGTGCCGCGATTGGTAAATTCATCCTTGAGCAGCTTTCGCAGGCGCGGCTCCAACCACGAAAGAGTGGTCGGGTTCTCTACTTCGCTAATAGCCAGAGTGCGGTACTGCGGCTCCAGCACCGACTGACCGGATTCACCGAAGCCGTATCCGCAGGCCGCCAGCATGAGTGGCAGCAAAAATATGATGTATCGAAGGGATTTCATCCATGTTCTCCGCAAGAGTTATTATCTTGCTGGAAATGTACAAGGGATTGATGGAAGAGTAAATGGGCGATCATAATCAATCTCCCTTAAAACAGGAACCAACTATTGGCTGTAGCCTCCGCGTTTGCGAAGAAGGTCCGCGACCCGTTTTTTGTCGTTTTTAATTGCTGTAACGAGTGGGGTCTCCCCCAGATTCGTGGTCGCAACTGGATCTGCTCCATTATCCAACAAATACTCTGCAACTTTTACCATTCCTTTCGCGGCTGCAATGTGGAGCGGGGTCTCGCCAGTCATTGTCCTTCCTTCGATAGATGCACCGTTCTCTACGAGGAGAAAGAAGTAATCCTCGTTCTTTGCCATGATCGCAGTCAGGACTGGTGTCAGTCCAGCATCCGTTTTTGCATTCACATCCGCTCCTGCACCAATGAGAATACGGGCTGATTCCCATGCTGTTTCATCACGAAAAACAGAACGCGCCACAGTGTGTAAAGGGGTAACACCAGTATCTGTTCTGACGTTTACATCTTCACCGTTTTCGATCAGGAACCGCACAGCGGATGGATTTCCAGTAGCAGCAAGAGGCATAGCGTTACGACCACCTTTCCATTGTGCGCTCATATTCGCGCCATGCTGCACCAAGAATTCGAGAATGCTTCGATTGTCCTTTCCGCCTTTGGGCTGGGCTGCTGCCAAGAAAGGCGTAAACCTCTGAGGGCTTCGGTAATTCACGTCTGCACCATTATCGACCAACAGTTTGACAAACGATAAATTTGTATAAGGGACAGCCTGTTGAAGCGCTGTTCCGTAGCGTGCAGGGGCATCAACAGGTACCCCCAGTACCAGCGCCTCTCTTGCAATCTGGTAGTTCTGAGAACTCGCAGCATTATGCAAAACGGTATTACCGTGACTATCCACTGCCGTAATATTTGCACCCCGTACCAAAAGAGCTTTGAAAAGGGTCAGGTTACCCCAATCTGCTGTCTTGTGGAGTGGAGTGCTATTGCTCGGCCCTGAATATAGATTTGCAACAAGAATAAGCGCGTCCAAAAGCTGATTAACCTTAGGGTTGTCTCCGCGCAATCTTTCCAGGTCATTATCTTTGGGCTGCCGGGCGTTGACATCGGCCCCCTCATCCAAAGCCGCAAAAGCAGCATCCATATCCTTATTCTCGATTGCTAAGAATAGATCTTTGGTTGACTGAGACATTGGCGCTGGCTCTGGTGCAATCTTTTCGGGCTTCGGAGGCTGCTTGGAAAAACATCCAGACAGCATGAGCAAGGATATGACGACACCACATAAGAGAAAATTGGAGATATTTTTTGACATGGCGATATCTACTCAGCGATCACCATTACTGTCAAGAAACGGAAAGGAGTAAAAAAAAAAGGCCGGGAGTCCCCGGCCTTTTATTAACTATCGACTAATCAGCCTTGGGCGGATCAGGCAGGTTCAGCAAGGGCGCAATGATCTCATTCATGGCCTTTCCGGTGGCAGAGTCCTTGTGCACTTTCATGAACGGGAACCCTTCGTCGCCGGAATGGGCAACAGCAGGATCAAGAGGAATGCGACCAAGGAACTGGACGCCAGCTTCCTTAGCGAGTTCTTCACCGCCGCCAGTGTTGAAAATGTTATGGACCGAGCCACAATCGGGGCAGGCAAAGCCGGACATGTTTTCAACAACGCCGAGAACACGGTTGCCCATCTGTCCCACAAAAGAGAGGGAGCGACGAACATCATCGACAGCCACACCCTGCGGGGTGGTCACGACAACGGCTATGGCGGTCGACCCGAGAGTCTGCAATGCAGTCATTGGCTCGTCTCCAGTACCGGGAGGGCAGTCAACCACGAGGTAATCGAGATCGCCCCACATGACGTCTTCCACGAACTGTTTGATGAGGCTGACCTTCATGGGACCACGCCAGATCACAGCCGTTTTGTCATCATCGAGGAGAAAACCAAGGGACATGACCGACAAATTCTTGCTCCACGACACAGGTTCCATGATCTCGTCACCCATGTGTGGCTTTTCACCC
>JAFLJT010000056.1 GCA_022712855.1 Pseudodesulfovibrio sp.
GTGCGAAGAACTGTGGCAGGCCATGGGACACACCACCAACCTGACCAAACAGCCGTGGCCGACATATGACGAGTCCGCACTGGTCAAGGATGAGGTGACCATGGTTGTGCAGGTCAACGGCAAGATGCGCGGCAAATTCCAAATGCCGAACAACGCTCCCAAGGACGACGCCGAAAAGGTCGCCCTTGAACTGGACAATGTCGCCAAGTTCATCGAAGGAAAGACGATCCGCAAGGTTATTGTCATTCCGAACAAGATCGTGAACATCGTGGCGAATTAGGCCTTAGAATACGACAGGAAAAAAGGCCGGGAGAGCGATGCTCTCCCGGCCTTTATATTTGGTCTGTGTAAGGGGCTAATCAAGGTTAAAATTGAATTCCCCGGCTGAGCTTTTTTTCTTCTTTTTCTTGCTGCCTTCTGCTTCTGCTTCTGCTTCTGCTTCTGCGACTATGCCACCTCGGGCACGGCCTGCTTCCGACGTATCTGCCTTTGCTGTGTCTTCGCGAGGCCGGTTTCTCATCTCACGCTGGAAATCGATGATGGTCTTGTCCTGATCCCGGTATATGTCACGAATGCGGTCGATCACCACTTTGGGGATTGGTGGTTTCTCTACTTGTTCACAGAGCTCCGGTTTCTTGTCCAACTTCAGGATGATGGTGAATAAATCATTCGATGCCTTCATCTCGGGGTCAATGGCGTAGCACATGGCCAGGGCATTGAGGCACTCCTCCCAATTGTCTCGCTCATAATTGGCACGAGCCAGATTGTAATAGAGATTCTGATCGTACTTCACGTATTTGGTGGCTTCCGTGTAGTACTCCACGGCATCATCAAACATGCCCGTTTTGCGGAGTTTGATACCAAATTCGTTGAAAAGATGTTCGTTTTTCCCGGCAAAAGCTGTTTTGACTTGAAGGATGTTCTTCATCATATCGCGGGATTTACTTTTGTCTTCCATCTCCAGATAGACCAGACCGAGACTAAACAGGGCGCGGATATTTTCCTTATCCATGATGAGGGCTTTATTGTAATGCCCCTCGGCGCTATAGAGCTTTCCGTCTTCACGATCCGCGTCACCATCGTCGAGGTGTTCATCAAGCAGCTCCATGGCCGGGATGGTGTTGCTTTCAAGAAACTCCACTTCAGGGACGTACTTGTCCATCAACTCCTTGAGCGTGATGGTCTTCGACTCACCCGAAGGCAGATAGTTTTGATTCACCGGACGAACAGAAAATTTCCTGTCTTCGAGATGTTCCACAAAACAATATTGCTTTGAATCATGTTCCCGCGTGGTGGTCCCGGTGCCGACCTTGATCGTTTCCATCGTCGAAAACACACACCGAACAGATTCATCTTCGGTCAAAGGAAGACCGAAGCTTTCCATCTCATCGGTCAGGTCCAAGTCTGCTTTGCTTTCGCTCATAATCCGGTCAACTCCATCCCTATAATATTCTACCGTTGCACCGTCTTATATCAATCATCAATGACATCGTCTATCTCAACAATATCCACGTCGTTGTCACCCATAACGTCACGACCTCCACGAGCGCGCCCACGAGCCTTGCTGAAATAGATCGGTCCGTCGTCCAAAGACAGCTTACCAGTTTCCACGGCCAGTATCTGCTTAGCCCGCATGAGCACCTTGGACGGCACCGGAGGCTTGCCATACCGACGTAAAAGCCGTTCATCCTCGGCCAGCCCGACCATCAGCTCGAATAGATCACGGGCCACACCAAGACCGGGATTCAGTCTGTGCGACATGATCAATCCGTCCAGACACCCATTCCAATCACCGTCTTCGTAATGGGCACGGGCAAGATTATAATAGAGATGTTCGTCATTCTTCACAAAATCCAGGCCACGGCGATAGTAGACGATAGCCTCGTTGAACAACTCTGATTTACGTAGAGAAATGCCGAATTCATTAAAAAGATGCTGATTTTTACCATCAAAGGCCGCCTTGACTCCCACCAGTTCGGCCAACAAAGCACGAGTACGCCCCACCTCCTTGCGACTGGAATACACCAGCCCCAGCCCGAACAAAGCACGGACGTTCTTTTTCTCAATAGTACACGCCCGCTCGTATTCCATCTCCGCGCTATAGAGTTCCCCGTCCTCACGATATTCATCGCCCTGATCAAGAATCTCATCCAGGTCTTCCATGGCCGGAAGCACAGAATCCTCATAAAAGGCGAGCTCCGGCTTGTAATCCTTGATCAACGTATGAAGAGGGATAAGTTCGGCGTTCCCTTCCGGCACACACTTGATATTGATTATGCGCGCCTCAAAACGTTCTTCACTCAGTTGCTCCACAAACCAGTAGATCATACTTTCATGCTTACGTGCATCGGCCCCCGTGCCCATCTTGATCGTTTTGGTAGTAGAGAAGACACAGCGGATTTGCCCGCCGTCAGAAAGGTATTCCCATCCGTAAGGGGAAGAAATGGAAAGGTCTTCGGGCTCATCGCCCTGGTCCAGTTTTCGAAAATCGTCACTCATGGGCCACCACCATGGTTCACAATCAGTTGGCCTTATGAAAAACGTGCTGATGCGCGCTGAGCTTACTCACCGCACCCGGTTCTTTGCGCTGCCCTTTCTTTCCCTGCCAAAGAATATCCACGACAAGGTCAAAAGGACGTTTCCCGGCGAGTAGAGGCGTCAGGGAGTCGTACGCCAAGCATACATCGTCCTGGCTCACATTGTCCACGTCATCCCAACGAAAAGACATGGCTCCAGGACGCCGAGCCCAGAACACAGTCAGCATATCACCCATTTTGTATGATCGCATGAGCTCTGAGGGCTGCAAAGTGTTACTTTCCGCATCCACGGCAGAAACGGGCAGATGCTCGCCACCATGAAAAATCTCCAACCCAAAGCTGCGCCCCTGCATGAGGATACCCTGAACACGATAGGAAAAAACAACAGGCTGACCAAGGACCCGCATAACCTCGCCCGACAGCTTCTTTGACGCTTCACCAAGAGCCACTGCGCAAAGGTGCTTACGCCACTCATCCTGCCCATAGGCGCTCACTCCCGCCCGGATGGCGTCCGGCGTCAGATGAACTGCACCCACGTGGTACATGGTGCCAAAAACGGTTATTTCGAGTCGCTTCTTCACACAATCTCCCGTTACAATTCGCTTCGGTCTGCATCCCCAAGACCGCCGGGGCCAATCTCAATGGTCATGTCCAGATTCTCTTCGCCATTGGAAAGCAGCGTCGATGCCCGTTTCGCCACTTCATCAGGAACCGGTGGCTTGGCATGCTTGGTACGTAGCGATGCGTCAGCAGACAGGGCCACTGCAAGTTTGCACAAGCCCAGAGCATGTTCATGAAAAATATCGATCTTCAGTGCGCGGGAAGCGAACTCAATGCAATGCTCCCAATCATCCTTTTCATAAAAGGCGCGGGAAAGGTTGTAATAGAGATTTTCGTCACTCTTTGTCAGTTCCACGGCGCGGGTATAATACTGCACCGCTTCGTCATACAGCTCGTTCTTACGCAGGGCGATGCCAAATTCGTTGAACAGATGTTTGTGCTTATCGGAAAAAGCCGCCTTGAGACCCACCAAATCTTCAAACACCACGCGGGACTTTTCCTTGTCCTTGCGGTCAAGGTAGACCAACCCCAGACCGAACATGGCGCGAACATTTTTCTCGTCCACATCAAGCGCCTTGGTATACTCCATCTCGGCCGACAGCGGCGAACCCTTTTCCCGGTGCTTATCACCCTTGGCGAGAGTCTTTCGCAACTTCTGCATGGCTGGCTCGACCTGCGCGTTGTGGAACTCCACCTCGGGAGTGTAATCGCTCAGAAGTTCTTCCTGATCAATGATCTTTTCCTCGCCCACAGGCACAAATTGCGGATTGATCTTGCGCACGCCAAACTCATCAACTCCACGTTGCTTGATATACCAAAGAAGCCGAGATTCCTGCTTCTTTGCTGTGGCCCCGGTGCCAACTTTTATGGATGTAATGGAGGAAAACACACACTTAAGCGGCTCGTCCGGATTATCGAGTCCAGTACAACCACCGCGAGCGGGTACATGCTTACCCGCATTCTGATCTCGTCCATTTCCCATGAGAAATTCCGCCTTCCTTCAACTTTTATACACTGACTCTGGACAAGCAGTCATCAAGTATTATCTTTCTTCATTGGCCAACGGGGGGGGGCGAACATTGCCAGCCCATGTCTTTTCAGCTATGCAAACTTTTCGCCGGGTGACTGGCGTAGTGATAAACACAATCGGAGCGATTCATGCCCATATTTGAATATCAATGTAACGCCTGCGGTGACGAGTTCGAAGAACTTGTCTTTGACCGTGACGAATGCCCGCCCTGCCCGAAATGCGGCTCGGAAGAAACCGGCAAGCTCATGAGCGCGGTCCGCTCCCGCACAGGCGGCGGCGCACCCGAGAGCGCAGGCGAAGCAGAAGCGCCCGCAGCGGCAGCCTCCAGCGGTTGCGCAGGCTGTTCCGGCGGCGACTGCTCAAGCTGTCACTAATAAATTTTCGTCCATCATCACACGAGAAGCACACAAAAGGGGCCTATGAAAAAACTTACCATCGCCACCCGAGGCAGCGCACTCGCACTCTGGCAGGCCAATCACATCAAGGACTGTCTTGAAACCGAATATCCCGGTCTGACCGTGGAACTGCTCACGCTCAAGACCAAGGGCGACATAATCCTCGACGTGCCTCTGGCAAAAGTCGGTGGCAAGGGCCTCTTCGTCAAAGAGATCGAAGAAGCGCTGCTTGATGGCCGCGCCCAAATTGCAGTCCATTCCATGAAAGACGTGCCCACCGAATTGCCTGAAGGCCTCGTCATCGGCGTCATCCCCGAACGCGAAGAGGCCACCGACACCCTGCTCTCCGTCAAGTACGACGGTCTCAAAGAGCTGCCCGAAGGTGCAGTGGTTGGTACATCCAGCCTGCGCCGCCAGTCTCAGATCCTCGCTCTGCGCCCTGACCTGAAAGTCCAATTCCTGCGCGGCAATGTCGGCACTCGTCTCCAAAAGCTCCTCGATGGCAACTATGACGCCATTATCCTCGCAACTGCGGGTCTCAGCCGTCTGGGACTCACCGCACCCAAGCAGGAGATTCTCGGACCGCCGGACTTTCTGCCCGCAGTAGCCCAGGGGGCACTCGGCATCGAGTACCACGAGGACAACACCGAAGTCATGGAGATGCTCCAGTTCCTCAACCACACGCCCACCAAAAATCAGGTGCTCTGCGAGCGCGGCTTCCTCACCGGCCTCAACGGCGGTTGCCAGGTGCCCATCGCAGCATGGTCTGTCCTCGACGGCGACAAGATTACCCTCACCGGCTTTGTTGCCGATATCGATGGCACGCGCCCCATACGTATGATGGCTGAAGGCAAAGTAGAGAACGCCTGGGATATCGGCATGGCTCTCGCCGTAAAAGTTCTCGACGCTGGCGGCAAAGAAATTCTCGACGAAGTGTACGCCAAAACATCTTAATGAAAGACACCGCAGCATTAAAACGGCTCCAGGAAATCCCTGGAGTCGGTCCAGCCCTTTCCGAGGAAATACTTAGCCTCGGCTATACTGCTGTGTCCGATCTGGCAGGGGAAAACCCTGAAGAAATGTACCAGAAACTCATGGACAGCAAGGGCTGTCATGTTGACCGCTGTGTTTTGTATGTTTTTCGCTGCGCCGTCTATTTTGCCTCAAATTCTACCCATAATCCCGAAAAATTGAAGTGGTGGGCATGGAAAAACTAAAAGCAATTCGGCTGGTTGGCGAAAGTCAACCCCGTGATTTGGCCCGACCTCTAAAGATTCGTCCATATATTCCGATAAGAGTAGTAACGAATTTGTTAACTGCTCCATGGAAGGAGGTACGTATCATGGAAGTTGGAAACTACGATTTACAGGGCTCAAGCTTTGCGGACCAGATGAAGTCCATTCGCAAGGTGCGGCTGCAACGGCAGGTTCTCGAAAACCCGGAGATGGCACGCCAGCTCGTGAAGGTTGAAGCCACAGGAACGTATAACGCCAAGGGTAATGTTATCCAGGCAGTCTCAGGAGACATGGGTGAAGCATAGCGAGGCCGTGAACAGCGGCATATCAAACATCTAAGCCGGACGATAATCGTCCGGCTTTGTTGTTTGATATGCAGTGAGAGGAGAAGAGGAAGAGGGAGGGGGAGTGATGAAATCGCCTTCGGCGAGATGGAGAATTAGGTGAAAGCTCCTTCGGAGCAACGCCAGTTTGGAGGCTTAGCCTCTAAGAACTTCCATGTCCTGCGCGGACGGCGGCACTTTTTTGGCTGAGCCGCCACAAAAAAGTACCAAAAAATGTCGGCTTTTAAGAGCTAGCTTGGCCGCCCGATTTTAGCAGATCAAGAATCTGATCAAAGCAGCGGAGGCTCCAGCGTCGGAGTGTCGGACGATGTGCAAATCAATATAATTGTTGGCCGTCCGAGGGCATACGAATTTCATGGGTGGAGCCGCCTCCACTCCTTTGTCAGCTTCTAGGCCTTGCTAAAAAGGCTGGGGAGGGTTGTTGGGCAGTAGGCTGCCGAGCACCAATAGTTCTTTTGGCTCTGACGCAAAATCTCTTCTCTTTTCTAAGAACTTCACCCACGGTTTGAGTCGAAAAAAGCGGCCGATACTGTTCCAATAAATGGGACACAGTACCGACCGCTTTTTTCGACTCAAACCGTTAACCGGCACGGCAGGAACAAAGCCTCTGCGTACCTGCGCTCTCGCCCGAAGGGCGGACAAAAAGTTTAGGAGATTCTTAAGAACCCTTTTCTCAAAGGGTTCTTAAGGCCCCGCTGGCAAGCGCCGCCGGAGGCTCTCCAAATCAAAAAGTACGAATCGACTACTCAGTCGCAGCAGTAACACCTGCATCAGCGAATGTTGCCATTTTGGTATACATGGCGGCGGCGCTGCGTACTAAGTACATGGCGCAGGCGGCTCCGGTTCCTTCTCCGAGTCGGAAACCGAGGTCGAGCAGCGGTTCGAGATCCATGGCTCTGACGGCGGTGATGTGTCCGGGTTCGGCTGATGAGTGGCTGATGACGCAGTAATCTTTGACGGCGGGACAGATTTTCCAGGCGGCGGTGTATGCTGCGGTGGAGATGAACCCGTCGACGCAGATGAGCTGGCGGTTTTTTGCACCACCGAGGATGAGTCCGGCGAGGGTGGCTATTTCGAATCCGCCGAGTGCGGCGAGGATTTCGACGGGATCGCCTGCCTTGATAACAGGCTTGTTGGCGAGCATTCCTTTTTGGATGACCACAGCTTTGTTGGCGACGCCCCTTGGATCGAGGCCGGTTCCGGGCCCGACTATATCTTCTGGGTCGAGACTGAGATAGGCGCAATAGAGCGCGGTGGATGGCGTGGTGTTGGAAATACCCATGTCTCCGGTACCGAGGACTTTGACACCATCGGCGTGGGCGCGATCTGCGAGGGAGATGCCGAGGAGGAGTGCTTCGAGACACTGCTCGCGGGTCATGGCCGGGCCTTTGGCGAGATTGGCAGTGCCGGGCGCGATCTTGGCCTGGATGAGATTCGGATGTTCGTCGTACCCTTCACCGCAAGACCCTGCGTCTACCACGTAGAGCTGCGCTCCGGCGGTTTCGGCGAGGACGTTGATACCTGCACCGCCGCCGAGGAAGTTGAGCACCATTTGGCGCGTGACTTCTTGCGGAAACATGCTGACGCCTTCTTCGTTGACGCCATGATCTCCGGCCACGGTGTAGATACGCATAGGATCGGCCTGCGGGGGCTGTCCTTCCTGGATAAGGAACATTTGGAGCGCCAAATCTTCGAGACGGCCAAGGCTGCCCTGCGGTTTGGTCAGATTATCGAGATGAGCCTGTCCTTGGGCGGCCAGAGCGCGGTCAACGGGCTGAATGGCGGCCAGAGCGGCCTCAAATTCTTTCTGCATTGTATCCTCACTGATGCTAGATTTTGTTCGGTCCCGGAGGGATACACCCTTGGGTTGTGCGTGTAAACAAAGCGATTATCATTGCGTTGAACGTCAGAGCCATCCATGCTAGGTTTTCGAAACGATCTTCGCAGGATATTTCAGCCACTTCCGGGATATAATGGACAAAGAACTTTGCATCGTACACGCCAACTGCCAGGGGCCGCCGATTATCGAGCGTCTTTTGGCCTGTCCGCAATTCGAGGAACGGTATGAATGCAAACTCTTCACGAATTATGAGAAGGAGCCAGTTCTTGACGAGCTGATAGGCCACTGCTCGCTTTTTCTGTACCAACATCTCGGTTCGGCATGGGGCGATTTAGCATCAGAAAACATCCTGAAAAAACTACCCGAATCAGCTCGGCATCTTTGCATTCCCAACATGTTTTTCAAAGGCTACTGGCCACTGTGGAGTGGCAAGGAAGGCTTCAACTACCGCTGCCTGCACCTGGATGAATTTATCGACATGGGTTTGTCACCGGAAGAGACAGTCTTGCTGTTTCTTCGGTCAGACGTAGAAAGAAAATTTAATCTGCTGGAACTGCTCAACAAAACATTTGAGCAGGAACGGAACAAAGAAAAACAGACGCCTATCAAATACGTGGAATTGCTCATCGAACACTACCGCGATGAGATGCTGTTCAACACGGTCAACCACCCTAACAGCCGCCTCATAAATCATGCGGCCAAAGGGATTCTGAAACATCTCGGCTTTGATGCGCCGGATGACACAGTCTTGGAGAGCATAGGCGAACCTTTCCCGGATTTCGAGCAGCCCATCAACCCCAGGATCGGGCAATTTTTCGGATGGGACTTTGCGAAACCAGACATTGAATTCGAGATTTACGGCAGAAAAATTGGCTATGCCCGATACGTTGCCAACTACGTCGCAGCCAGAGAAGCAGGCATTGCTGACTTCATCGGCTACCTCCAAGGCGAGTATATCAAAATTTAATTCTCGACCTCATGAAAAAGCCCGGCGAAGATTACTCCTGCCGGGCTTTGTAATTCTTCTCTTACGCTTACAAAAACTGACCAGTCGCTGAATCAGGATTCGCCATGATCTCTTCCGGCGTGCCGGATGCGACAATCTGGCCGCCGTGTTCGCCGCCGCCAGGACCAAGGTCGATGACGTGGTCCGAAGCTTTGATGACATCGGTGTTGTGCTCGATAACGATGACGGTCGCGCCCTTGTCCACGAGAGAATGAAGGACGCGGATGAGCTTGCCGACTTCGTGCATATGCAGACCAGTGGTCGGCTCGTCGAGGATATAGAGCGCACCGGGCAGATTGCGCTTGCCAAGCTCACGGGAGATCTTGATACGCTGTGCCTCACCGCCCGAAAGCGTGGTGGCTGGCTGGCCGAGTTGGAGATACTCCAGACCGACTTGAGCGAGAACATCGAGACGGCGCATGAGCGGCGGATGGTTGGCGAAAAATTCGCGCGATTGCCGCACGGTCATGGACAAGACGTCGGCAATGTTTTTGCCGCGATATTCCACTTCCAAAGTCTGGGAATTGTACCGCTTGCCCTTGCAGGTTTCGCAAGTGACATAAACGTCCGGCAGAAAGTGCATTTCTACACGAATCTGACCGTCGCCCTTGCACGCTTCACAGCGGCCACCCTTGACGTTGAAGGAAAAACGGCCGGGTTGATAGCCACGAGTGCGCGCTTCCTTGGAGTTGGCGAAAATCTTGCGGATTTCATCAAAAATTTTGGTGTACGTCGCAGGGTTGGAGCGCGGAGTACGACCAATGGGCGCCTGATCGATGGAGATAACTTTCTCGATCTTGTCGAGTCCATCAATACCACCGATCTTACCGGGATTATTGGCCCTGTTTCCATTGTACAACTGGATGTGCTTGTACAGGGAATCCATGACCAACGAACTTTTTCCTGACCCGGAAACACCCGTGACACAGGTCATGACACCAAGGGGAATATCCACGTCGAGGTTCTTGAGATTATTGGTCTCGACATTCTTCATCGTGACGTGATCCTTGGGCGTACGGCGTACTTCCGGCGGCTCGATAAACAAGTCGCCGCGCAAATATTTGCCCGTGAGCGTATTCGCCTTGAGCAGCTTTTTCACTGGCCCCTGAAACACGATCTCACCGCCGAGCCAGCCGGAGCTGGGGCCAATTTCAATGACATGATCAGCGTGCAGAATCGTCGGCTCGTCATGCTCGACAACAAGCACGGTATTACCCCGGCTCTGGAGCGAACGCAGGGTGTCGAGAAGACGCTGATTGTCACGCGGATGCAAACCGATGGACGGTTCATCCAGAACATAAGTGACACCGACCAGACCGGAACCAAGCTGCGAAGCGAGCCTGATACGCTGGGCCTCACCACCAGACAAGGTGCCCATGGTACGACCAAGAGAAAGGTATTCAAGACCGACGTTGACCATAAAGCCAAGACGGTGGGTCAGTTCCTTGAGCAGCGGCTCGGAAATAAGCGTGTCACGGCCGGAAAAAGTAAGCGCCTCAAGCCAGTTCAAAGCACGTTGGATGGACATGGACGCGAACTCGAACATATTCTTGTCAGCCACACGAACAGCCAGCGATTCAGGACGCAAACGCGCACCTTCGCAGTCGGGACACGGGCGGCTCTGCTGGAACCGGGCGGACCAGTGATCCCAGACGCCGGATTGCTGCTGACCGTATTCGAGGATGGGCACAATGCCCTGCCAGTGAGTCTTGGAGCAACCGAAAAACAACGCGTTCCATGCGTCCTCGGAATACTCTTCCATGGGCGTATCCAGAGTGAAACCGTGTTCCTTGCCGAGCTTCTTGAGCTGCGGGCCATACTGCCCCTGGCGGTAGGCGGATTTCCACGGAATAACACCGCTTTCATTGAGAGACAGCCCCCTATTCGGGGAGATAAGGTCCGGCTCGAAATATTCTACGGAACCAATACCGTTGCAGGTCTGGCAGGCCCCTTGTGGCGAGTTGAACGAGAAAAGCTGCGGGGTAAGCCGCGGCATGGATATTTTGCATTCCGGGCAGGTAGACATCGTGGACATGGATATATCGTGAGGATTGTCACCGCCGACCACTGCGATGGTCAGCCGTTCGTCGCCACTATCCAAAGCCAGCTCCACGGAGTCCGTGAGCCGCTTCTTGATACCTTCCTTGATAACAAGACGATCCACCACCAGATCAATGGTGTGTTTCTTGTTCTTCGCAAGCTCAGGTGTTTCGTCCAGCGTGTACATTTCGCCGCCGATACGCACACGCACGAAGCCCTCTTTCTTGAGCTTGGCAAACAAGTCCTTATGCGTGCCCTTCTGATGTTCAACCAGCGGGGCGAGCAGCATGAACTTGGTGCCCTCTTCCATATCAAGGATGGTAGCCACGATCTCATCAATCGTCTGCGACTCAATGGCCTTGCCACAATCAGGGCAATAGAACGTGCCCAAACGCGCGAAGAACACGCGAAGGAAATCGTACACTTCGGTGACCGTACCGACCGTGGAACGCGGATTACGCGTGGCGGTCTGCTGCTCAAGGGAGATGGCCGGGGACAGTCCTTCGACTTTATCCACGTCCGGTTTGTCCATCTGCGGCAGAAACTGGCGAGCGTACGCGGACAATGATTCCACGTACCGACGCTGGCCTTCGGCGTAAACGATGTCAAAGGCAAGAGTGGACTTGCCCGACCCTGACGGACCACAGACGACAACAAGTTCGTCACGCGGGATATCAAGGGTCAGGTCTTTCAAATTATGGTGCCGGGCACCTTCTATACGAATGTAATTTGTATTGGATTTGGTCATCACCCGAGGGTAACCATTCCTGAATGGATGGCAAGCGGGAATGGATAAATGATAGGAATGGTCAAGCAAACTGACTGGGCAATGGACGGCTCCTGCGTCATGGCAATTGACAATTTCATTGGGCAACATATATTTGGGAAAGACGTTACAAACACATGCAATATTCCGGAGACAGAATGACCTCACCCAAGCCCATGATGGACCTGCCCATGGATACCAAAAATCACTCCTGTAGCTGTGGCGGCCCGGCGGAGTTCGTTGAAGCCCAATGCCCTACCTGCGGAGAGAAGGGTGCGCGCGTCAAAGTCGGCACGGTCCGATACCATCTCCATACTGAGCTTCGCGCCGATGCGACTGACAAAATTTATGGTTTGTGCCTCTCTCCCGACTGCAATGTGGCCTGGTATGCTCAGGATGGTTCGCACCATTTCACTACCAGCCAGACCGACACGCCCATCTGGGCCAAGGCGGACGCCGCCCCGGTCATGGCGTGCTATTGCAACGAGATCACCAAAGAGATGGTGGCCGATGCTGTCAGCAAAAAAGGGCTTCGCGGCATGGAAGAAATTATCCTCCATTATCGCGACGAGATGAAGTCCATGTGCGCTGTGAAGAACCCCATGGGCCGATGTTGTACGGACGCCTTTGAGGCAATGATTGCCGAAGCACTCAAGGACTATCTCGCGTGTAACTGCTAAGGGCACCCGCCCTTTTTCTGGACACCCACCCCCTTCTCCGTGCTATCTTCATGATATTCGGAGAATCCTATGTCTACTCCCTCTCTCATCCCGGCTCGTGACGAGCATCGGGATGCCATCATGGCCGTGCTTAAAACGGCCAACATGCACCACATCCCGTCTCAGGAGATGCCACACCTTGACCTGCGCCATGCGTGGGTTGCGGTCATGGATGACACTATCGTCGGGTTCTCCGCCATAACTATGCTTGATGAAACCCGCGCCAAAACAACGCTGTTGGCCGTGCTGCCCGAGTACCGCAAGCACGGTATAGGACGCATGTTGCAGGAGCGCCGAATGCACGCCGCCGTGGAATTGGGCGCAACGACGCTGACCACCAATGCGGACAGGCCGGAAACCATCGACTGGTACATGAAATATTTCGGCTATCAAAAAATCGGGTATCTCAAGAAGAACCATGAATTCGGCCTGCCGAGGGTGGATGAATGGACGACGCTGCTCACTGATTTACTGGCGTGGAGTAAACACCATGACGGATAGAACTGCCTTCCATTCCGAGCTGGAACGGGTGAAGAACCCGCCGCCGCTAATTATTAACGCAGCACTCACAGGTATCATGCCCGGCAAGGAGGACACGCCGCACGTTCCTGTCACGGTGGACGAAATTGTGGCTGACGGCGTCCGCTGTTTCGATGCCGGCGCGACCATCATTCATGTCCACGCACGGGACGAACGCGGCAATCCGTCGAGCGATCCCATCATATACGGGCAAATTTTCAGCCGGATTCGATCGCAACGACCAGAAGCAATTCTCTGCGCCACCACCACTGGGCGCGGCGGGGCCAATGCCGAGCAACGGACCGCAGTCCTCGATCTCACTGGCGATGAAAAACCTGATATGGCGAGTCTGACCTTAGGGTCCGTGGATTTCCCGGACGGGTCGTGTGCAAATACCGCACTATTCGTTCGCGATCTGGCCCTGAAGATGCTAGCCCGGTCCATCCGACCCGAATTGGAAATATTTCATTCCGGTATGCTCAACACATTACGTATGCTCATGCGCAAAAACGCCATCGAGACTCCGGCGTACTGCAACCTCATTTTGGGATCTGCACACATGGTCCAGGCAACCCTTGCGGATATGGCACATCTGGTCAATGCACTGCCTCCAGAGGTTCAGTGGGCAGCCGGTGGCGTGGGCCGATTCCAAACATCGGTCACCGAAACGGCCCTCGCCATGGGCGGGCATGTGCGTATCGGGCTGGAAGATAATATCTGGCTGGATCAAAAGAGAACACGACTGGCCACCAATATGGAACTGGTGGAACGAGTAGCGATGATGGCGAAAATGACCGGGCGAAAGCTCGCATCACCAAAACAGGCGAGAGAGATGGTCGGCTTGTAGTTACTTCATCCCGTGCTTACGCAGGATCGCCTCATACGTGCCATCCTTTTTGAGCAGCTTTACACCCTTGTCAAAATCAACAGTCAGCGTCCTCCAATCAGCAACCTGCTTGGAGAATACCGTGTAGATTTTGACGTGCTCAAGGGGCGGTTCCACCGCTTTGAGCAAGTCAACATTATCAGGGTGAAATGACTGCATGAGATGGCGCATAGTTTCCGGTGTGTTGATCATATAATCCACACGACCGTAGACTAATTTATCAAGATTTTTACTAATAGTATCAACGTATTCAATGTCAATACATGGGGCTTGCGCTTCGACAAGTTTGGTAACACGAGTGCCGCGCAACTGACCAAGAGTGGCCGGGCAAAGCTCTTTGAAATCCGCTACTTTATCCTGCCCTTTACCAGTATGGAAGAAATAGAAATCACTTTCCCAGGCATATGTGGGATAGGACATAAATTCGGTCCGTTCCTCGGTGTAACCCGCACCGATCAGGCCATCCACACGGCCTTCTTTCATAAGCAGCAAGGCGCGTTTCCATGGGTAGAAATCCACTTCCATTTCATAACCCACACGGGCAAACGCTTCGTGAACTATTTCGGTATAAAAACCGCCGTTTTTAAGGGATGGACTGGAATATGGTTCCCAGGTCATGGCAGCAATACGCACAAACCGCGGAGCGGAATGAGCCAAGGATACCATCGAAAACAGAACAACAAGCACTATGAAAATGAACCGCCGCAAAACCATATATTTCCCCCGAAATGAACAGACAATTGAAATTTACCGCCACATGCCTGTATCCACACACAGCCATACCCCCATTTTGTACATGGGGGAGTAATGAATAGCAACGATATTGATAAATATTTGTGACCAAACCGTCATAATGCTCAGGTGAAAAGACGCCGATATAATCATCAGAGAGGGCCGTGGTTTACAGAGACGGTCCGAGTGCGTATATTTAGGGAGAGGCAAAGCCAAACCCGTTGTGAAGCGGGGACGGAAAGCCACGGGTCTCATCTTAGAGACAGCCGGGTTACCATCAAAATTTTTTTTGATGTTGCATTCTTTCGGATGAACCTTTTTCATATATTTTATTAATGTTATT
>JAFLJT010000191.1 GCA_022712855.1 Pseudodesulfovibrio sp.
GGGTTGATGGTTTAGTCTTCTAATTTTTTCATGAGCCATGCCATGTTCTTGCCGAGAATTTCCATGGTCTCCATGCCCTCGGTGTCGTCGTTCACTTCACCCTTGTTCAGGCCATGACCCAGATTCCAGTAGTGTGAGCCGGGTACGATCATTTGTTCGATGAAGAAGAATGCGTTGAGCGCGTTGAAAGTCTGGATGGCTCCACCGCGTCGGCAGGATGCTACTCCGGCCCCGACCTTGCGGGCGAACATGTCGTCGTTGGCGCGGCCAACCATGCCAGCCCGGTCTACGAGTGCTTTCATCTCAGTGGAGATGTTGGCAAAATAGGTGGGGGAGCCAAGGATGATGCCGTCTGCTTCGTCCATGGCGGTGATACAGTCGTTCATGAAATCGTTATTCACTGCACAGAGATGATCTTTGTTTTCAAAACATTTGAAACAGGCAATGCAACCGCGCATTTTTTTGCCCGCGAGTTCGATCATTTCAGTCTCGATCCCTTCGGCCTCAAGCTCTTTAAAGACGCCTTGGATCATAATGGCGGTGTTACCACCTTTGCGGGCGCTTCCGTTAATTCCGACTACTTTCATGATCGTCTCCTAAAATGTGTTGTAATGAACCCGATCCTCGCGGAACCGGCTCTCTGACTTGAGTTCTTGAGCGGGCCAGCCCACAGGGACGAAGCCGAGGGGGATAATCTGTTCAGGCAGGTTGAACTTGGCCTTGAATGGGGCCACGATGTCTTCATTGGGATAGATGCCTGTCCAGACTGCGCCCAGACCCAGCCCGTGGATGGCAAGGAGCATGTTCTGCATAGCAGCCGAACAATCCTGCACCCAGAAGCCGTCGTACTTTTCGAGGCTGAGATCGCCACAGATCAGGATACCCAGCGGTGCCTGGGCGACCATGCTGATGTGTGGGTGCATGTTCGCCATGGAATCGAGAATAGCCCGATCGTCGATGACCATGAAATGCCACGGTTGCGCATTCCCAGCACTGGGCGCCATCATGGCAGCTTCCAGTATTTCCCGAACCATCTCTGCTGAAACGGGTTTATCTTCATATTTTCGCACGCTGCGTCGAGTGCGAATGGCGTTCATCAAATCCATAGGTGCCTCCTTCGTCTCCAATTGGTGATATTTACTCTGCACACTTTCTCTGCTAATGGTGAGAAAAGATCAAGTACGCACTAAAAAGTGCTATAGGCACCCAAAAGATACCATTGCCCTGTGTGAATAGAACATACCTTATACAGAGCCAATGGGAACAGTATAATCGGAGATGATTATGGGCGAAGAATGTGGTTTGAAATTGTGCGGCACCAAAAAATATTACTGCCATGTGGAACTGACCCTTCAAGTCATCGGCGGCAAGTGGAAGCCGATTATCATCTATCGCCTCGGCATGGATGGCACCTTGCGTTTCAGCGAAGTGAAGCGGGCCATTCCCAACATCACGCAAAAAATGCTCACCCAGCAGCTGCGCGAACTGGAAGCGGACGGCGTTGTGCACCGCGAGGTTTATGCGCAGGTTCCGCCCAAGGTGGAATATTCTTTGACCGACATGGGCCAGAGCGTCATGCCCGTTATCCACTCTCTCTGCCAGTGGGGCGGCAACTATGAGAAATGGGCCAATGAAGCCCACGTCATGAATGACGTTGTTTAGTTTTTTTTCAAGAGTAAGCGAATTATAACTCGTCCCCCCTTCCGTTTGCCCGTTGCTTAAGGTATATTGGATGGCTAGAAGAAGCCTACCAAGGGGAGCAATGAGTAAGAATCGGACAGGCGATAAACCGACACAATCTCTCGATGAAATGAGACGTTCTGCACAGGAACGTCTTGCTCTGTTGCGTGAAAAAGACGCGCCCCAAGAAGAGTATGCCGTGCTCCTTGATGAGCTGACGGCCTATCATGATGTATTGAGTGAACAGCAACAATCCATGCAGGGCGCTCTTGTTAATCTGGTGGACGATATGTCGCTGGCGAGTCAGAATCTGCTTGAGACTGGCACCCGTCTGGATACCATAATGGCCGCTGCCGAAGACATCGCTTTTGTAGTTGTCGAGCAGAGCGAGTCGGGCGATATCGTCGAATTCAGCGCCGGTGCTGAACGCATTTTTGGCTACTCCAATAAGCAAGCCCTCGGGCAGCCCCTGTCCATACTCTGCCCATCCGAAATTGATCATCCCGAAGGCGAACCGTATGCGTGCGCCCTTGGAGAATACACCCGGACTCGCGCCCTCATGCGGCGACAATCCGGTGCAGTCTTTCCCGCTCTCTCTTCAGTGTATCCACTCAAGAACAAAGCGGGTGAAACCACAGGCTCGCTGCTCATCGTTCTCGATGTCACCATGCGTGAAATGGCCGACAAATTTATCAAGGAAAGCGAAGAGCGATACAAGGCTCTGGCTTTGAATACCCCTGTTTCCATCATCACTTTTGATGCCAATGGTGTCGTCAATTTTGTCAATGACTGGCACATGCGCATGCTCGACAAGGGGCGTATTCAGCCGGAACTCTATATCGGAAGAAAAATCTACGACATTCCTGGCATCGTCCATGGCGGCATCAGTGGAAAAGTCAAAGCCGTGCTCAAAGGCACATCGGTATCTTTGGAAGACGTGCACATCCCCGCCTTTGGTGTCCGCGATGAGTCGTGGCACAATATCAGGCTCTCTCCGATTATGGAGGCGGGCGTGGTCAAAGGGGGCATCCTTATCCGTGAAGATGTTACCCGTCGCAAACGGACCGAGCTTGAGCTGAAGTTGCTCATAGATAATTCTCCTATTCCCCTGCTCAAAGTGGAGCGGACAGAGATGGGCAGTATTATCCGCTCTCTTAACCCGGAAGCTGTCGCCATGTTTGGGCATGACGCTCTGGGTAAGCCCGTGGACGACTATATTACCCTAGTACAGAGCGAGGACGAGGGACTGGCGGCCATGAAAGGCGAGCGGTGTGAAGTGCTCGCGCCGGGTGGGCCGAAGCAGGTTATCCGAACGATCCACCGTCCCAGTGAGCAGTTTGAGGTTCAGGCGATTTTGGACGTGGGTGTTCTTATTGAAGCCAAGGAAGCTGCCGAGGATGCCAGCCGGGCCAAGTCAGATTTTATCGCCAATATGAGCCATGAGATCCGGACTCCGCTCAATGCACTGCTCGGTATGCTGCAACTGATCAAGGAGATTGACCTCGACGAAGAGATGGCCGAGATGATCGACTACGCGACGGGCGCGGCCAAGGGGTTGCTCGCACTCCTCAACGATATCCTCGACTTTTCCGTGGTGGAAGCCCGTGCTTTGACCTTGGATGAAGGCGATTTTAACCTATACGAACTTTTTGCGCTGGTGACGGCACCGTATCAGGTGGAGGCTGCGACTAAAGGGATTGAGCTGAGTTACTCCGTGGACCCGGCCATGCCCCGGCAATTAGTGGGTGATGCCCGACGGCTTCGACAGATCGTGTTTCACGTCATAGGCAACGCCGTGAAGTTTACTGACAACGGCACCGTGTCCATCGAGGCCGCGTTTCTGGAGAATTCGGTCCAGGGAAATCGGGCCACTCTCGCATTTATGGTATCGGATACAGGTATCGGCATGACTGAGGCAGAAATGAACCGCATCTTTGAACCATTCCATCAGGCCGACGGCTCACGCACCCGACGTCATGGTGGCACAGGTATCGGTTTGGCGTTGGTCTATGAGTTCGTCAAAGCCATGGGCGGGACCATCTCGGTGAACTCGGAACTGGGCGAAGGCACGGAATTCATGTTCACCATCAATGTGGGAATAAGTACCCCCGCGCGCGCAATTACGTAAATTCCCTTCAAGAAATCAGAATCTCATGCTATCTGTGCGACCTGAAGGGGTTCATAATGGCAACTTTTCGAGACAAACTTCCACAGATCATCCGAGAGCCAAAGGCGCCAAAAGAACTGCGCGCGCAGCTCAAGCGTGAAATATCCCTGTCCAATTCCCGGCGGCTCAAGGCGGTCACATGGCTGCTGCTGTCCTCGTTGCTCGTCTATCTGGTTGCCGATTACCTGACCGTTAAACGGGCGGGTACAGCCCAGGCCCAGGCTATGTGGACCGGCATTGTTTTCATGCGCATACTTGCCATCGCCGCCTGTGGTCTTTTTATCAAATTATTCGGCCCGCTCAGGTCCATTGACGACCTCAAACCCCGGCATGCATGGGTTTGGAAAGCATACATCTTTTTTTTCCTGGTCTACACGGCAACCATCGTGGCCTTCATGTTCCCGCTCAAGGAATCCATCGGCCCGGTCTATATTTTCCTGCTCGGTCCGACCGCATTCATCGCCATGACCACCCGGCAGACCCTCGCGCTGCTCACTATCGGTATGACCACCATTACGGGTGCGCTGTATGTCTTCGTGCCGGAAGCGGCCACTATCAAGTACCATCTCATCAACGCCATGATCATCTCCTGGGTCTCCTTTGTGGTGGCTCACGTTACCTACGCAAGCACCTTCCGCGACTTCATGAATCGTCAGATTATCCAGAAGAAAAACATTCAGCTTGAAGAAGCCCATGCCGCCATCAAAGAGTCCAGTCAGGCCAAATCCGATTTTCTGGCCGCCATCAGTCACGAAATCCGCACTCCCATGAATTCCATTCTCGGTATGACCGAGATCGCCCTGCACACGCCATTGTCCAGCGAACAGCGCGACTATATTGAGACTGCTCGCGAATCCGCCTTGCATCTGCTCGATGTCATCAACGACGTCCTTGATTTTTCCCGCATCGAAGCGCGGAAACTACGCCTTCTTTCCGTCCATTTCGATCTGCCGTCAGTGGCCCAGTCCGCCATCAAGACCGTCAAGCTTCAGGCCGACCAAAAGGGCGTTGATCTGGAACTTGAATTCATGTCTGGTGCCCCGCGTTTCCTGAAAGGCGATCCCGGCAGACTGCGGCAGGTGCTCATCAATCTGCTCAACAACGCCATTAAATTTACGGACGAAGGGTACATTCGCGTCACGGTTGGTCCATGGGCCGACAGTTCAGACAAGGACCGCCCAATAGGTGTGCAGTTTTCGATCAAGGATACTGGTGGTGGCATTGAAAAACATACGCTCAAGTCCATTTTTGAAGCATTCACCCAGGCCGATGGCTCCACCTCCCGCAGCTATGGCGGCTCCGGGCTCGGTTTAGCTATTTGCAAGTCGCTCGTCTTGCTCATGGGCGGAGAAATCCGCGTTGAGTCCAAGCAGGACAAGGGCAGTGAATTTATCTTCACCGCCCGTTTTGCCGAGGGCGACCGAGAGCGTGCCACTGAATCCGATATCATCGATGCGTCCTTCAATGCGCAGTTGCCCATCAAGCCGTCCCGCATCCTGCTAGTGGAAGATAACCCGCTCAACGTGAAGGTGCAGCGGCTCCATCTCGACCGCATGGGTATGGACACGACAGTCGCCGAGAGTGGCACCGAGGCGCTCATGCTTCTGGCTGAACATAATTTCGATCTCGTCCTCATGGATCTTGAAATGCCGGGTATGGACGGGCACGAAACCACCCGGCGCATCAGGAGTGGTGAGGGGGCTGGCAAGGCTGTCATGCAGTCAGACATCCCCATTCTTGCGGTGACAGCCCATGCCTTGGCCGAGGTTCGTGCACGGTGTGACAAAGCGGGCATGAACGGTTTTGTGACCAAGCCTGTGGGGTTTGGTGAGCTTGGTTCGGCCATGCGGCAGATTTTGGGTGGCGATTGGCAGGAGTCCAGTGGTTCGTCCCAGCCTCATCAGGAGGGCGCGCAGGTTCTTGATCTTGTTCACGCATCCACTTTATTGGGGGTTTCTCGGGCGGAGATCCGGCACCTTGTGCCGAACGCCATGGCTGAAATTTCTCTCAAGCTTGGTCTGACTGATCGGGCTGTGCGGTCTACCACGTTGCGTGAGGTTGCTTTGCAAACGCATACGCTCAAGAGTGTGGCTGCTTCTATTGGTGCTGAGGCTACTCGGGTTGCTGCTATTAAGCTTGAGAATGCTGCTCGTCGGGAAGAGGTGGAGTTGTGTCATGAGCGGATGACTGCTTTGCGGAATGAGGTTTCTCGGTTGGAGACGGCGGTGAGTGCGTTGTAGCGCTTTGGTTTTTGGGGAAGATGAAGAGGGAAGGATGCCGCCTTTTGGCGGGATGGGGAATTGGGTGAAAGCTCTGGACGGAGCAACGCCAGTTGAAAGGCTTAGCCTTTCAAAGCTTCCATGTGCTGCGCGGACGGCGGTACTTTTTTGGCTGAGCCGCCACAAAAAAGTACCAAAAAATGTCGGCTTTTAAGAACTAGCTTGGCCGCCTAGTATTAGCAGATCAAGAATCTGATCAAAGCAGCGGAGGCTCCACGTCAAAGCCTGACACAAAATGCAAACGAATGCTGTAAGCGGATCACCCAATACTCAGGTGCACAAATTTCAAGAGCCGCCTTCACTCCTTTGTCAGCTTCTAAGCCTTGCTAATAAGGGCTGGGGTTTGGGCGATGGAGTTGGAGTAGGGGAGTGCAAACATAAATTGGTATGGTGTTCACCATATTAATATTATATTGATTGATATTCATGATTCGCTAAATCGATCTAAGGAGGTGGTGATATGTCGCATGGTGAAAAAATAAATATGGATATCATGCACTTGAGGCATGTTGTGGAATCGATGAACAATCATGAAAGAATGAGGACTGAAAAGTTAATCTCGGCAGCCAATAAAGGCGCTTTAGATGAAGAAGCTCTGCAAGCCGTGGCTCAACTTGGGTCTAGTGAAGCAATCTATTTTCTACGCCATCATTCAGGCCACAAACTTGAGCAGGCGATTTCATCTCTTTGGAATATGTTGGATGTCTTTCGTTGCGCTTGCCAGGGTATTCATCGAGAAGCCGCTAGATTTTCGACACTTGCTGCTAGTGATAGATTTTGGCATCGAGAGAAACAGCAAGAAGTTGAAGACATTAGAAATGAGATTCGAAAAGAAATATTTGCAGCATCAAGTTCAGCTTTTGCGCTTGTCGATTTGTCTCGAAGAGTGTTCTCGAAGGTAAAAGTAGTAGGGCTTAAAGAGAAAATTGAAACAGAGTTTGCAAAGGCAGGGGATCACCATTTGATCAAAGGGCTTCGGAATAATGTAAGTCATAGTTGGTTCGCCCCAGCAGATTGGAGAGTTTCCACGTCGTTAGTGGGAGATCAATCTGCTACTTTTGAATTCGATTGCTCTCAATTGCTTAGAGATGGAGACTTTAACAAAATGGCTCAAGATCATATCAAAGCATCAGGTTCAGCTATCGATGTTGTACATTTGTTTGACTCGTATTCCCAAAAAGTTGAAACTCTATATGGTTGGCTGATAGCGGTTGTTGATGATTGCCTCCCTGACTCCGTTCAAGAATATCGCGAGTGTGTCCAAGCGCAGAAGGCCTTTTCGAGCTTAGGTTGGTGGCGAGTATTAATCGAGCAAGTCGGGATACCAAAGAATTTGGATCCGTATGATCAACTAGATCGATATTTAATAGAAGATGAACTTGAGGAAGTGATGACTCTTCCGCATCGATCGAAGATTCAGGTGGATAGAATTATTGAGTTTATTGATGAGTATGACGCTTGTGATGAGGACTTGCGTGCAAAGGTTTATCAGTTATTTGGTATGCTTGAGGTGTAACTGGTCATGTCCTATTCAAAATAGGGGGATGCTAAATTTGTTCTCATGACCATCTTTTCTTCCACTCAACGACCTGCACCAGCCCTTATTTGCAGAGCTTAGAAGCTGCCCAAGGGGTGAAGGCGGCTTTATTACCGTGATGCGCAAAATCATGGTCGGCAATCCACTTGTGTTGGTTAGCAGGGCGTACCACACTCCGACGGTGGAGCCTTTGCCGCTTGGATCAGATTCTTAGTGAGCAAATACTAGGCGGCCAAGCTCGTTCTTAAAAGCCGACATTTTTGCTACTTTTTGTGGCGGCTCAGCCAAAAAGTCGGCCCGTCTGGCAAGACATGGAAGGAGTCTTCGAGTGGAGTTGCTCAGTCTTGAGCTTTCATCTGATTCTTCAATCGCTGCCTTTATGCAGCCTCCTTCATCTCTTCTCTTATCCCATCTTCATCTTTTACAAATCAGTTTCAAATATTTCCCCTCAACGTTATTATATATGTAATAGTAAAAAGACTCCGCCAAACCCCTTGACAAGAAGTGAAGATTAGGAGTATTTGCCCCTCTCTTCGCGCGAAATGCGTGGAGTGTCGTATTAACTATTGATTGGAGGATTAATGCCCACCATTAACCAACTCAT
>JAFLJT010000314.1 GCA_022712855.1 Pseudodesulfovibrio sp.
GAGATGAACAACACCGAAAAAATCGTCATGTACATCAACGCGTGTCGCGACATGGAGATCACGGTCAAGCAGCCCAATATTAATGCGGGCCAGGCGCGTTTTTCGGTCCTCGACGGCGACATTCTGTTCGCCATGGCCGCCATCAAGAACGTGGGTGAAGAGGCGATCAACGAGATCGTTGTGGTCCGCGAAGCAGACGGGCCGTTCAAGGATGTTTTCGATTTCTGCGAGCGCGTGAACCTGCGCCGCGTCACCAAACGCGTGCTGGAATCGCTCATCAAGGCCGGGGCGCTGGACTGTTTCAACTGCTCTCGGGCCGCCCTTCTCGAAGATCTGGAAAAGGCCGTTGCCATCGGCCAGAAGAAGGCCAAGGAGAAGGATACCGGCATGATCAACATGCTGGATATGCTCGGCAACGGTGGGGGCGAAAAGCCGGAAGCCCACTCACCCACCTGTTCCTCGTGCGAAGAGTACGACGACCGCGAAAAGCTGGCGTTGGAAAAGGAAGTGCTCGGATTTTTCCTGTCCGGCCACCCGCTGCTCGCCTACCGCCATGAGCTTGTCCGATTGCGCACGACCACGCTGGAAGAGTGCAAGAGTCTCCCCAATGGGACACAAGTCAAATTGGCCGTCATCATGCCGGATTACAAACAAATTTTGACGAAGAAAGGCGACCCCATGGCGTTCTGCGTGGGCGAGGACCTCACCACCTCGGGCGAGATCACCATGCTTCCGCAGGTATGGGATGAGGCCAAGGAAAAGGTCGACGCCGACCGCCCTCTGCTCATTGAGGCCAAGATCGACCGTCGTGAGGAACCGGGGCAGGAAGAAGCGCCGAAGACGGCAAAGCTCCTCGCCGAAAAGGTCCTTTTCCTCGCTGATGCAGTCAAGGGATCAGACCAGCCCGTTTCCCTCTGGATCGGCGAAAAAAACGCCGAAGACGGGCACCTCAACGCACTCAAAACGATTCTCCAGCGCTACCCCGGTGGCACAGCTGTGAACCTCGGCATCATCACCAAAGATTCCGTGGTCAACATGAGGCTCGGCAACGGCTGGCAGGTCTTCCCCAGCAGGGAATTCTGGAAGGATGTTGAAACGTGGCAGAATGGGGATGCGCTACGGCATTTGGCAAGCCAGAAATAGACGCACCCAAATTGCTCATTTCCTCGGACACATCGTATCGACGCATTTTGCATGAAGTATAGGGAAGTGTGTGATAGCCAGCGAAGATTTGAGATACCAATACAAGTTTGAATGATTATACGCACTACGCCAAGGCAACTTGCCATTCGGCTTCCGCCCCGGTAGAGTCCGCCACGTTTGAAACAACCATCTTTTGGCGGACTCCATTATCACTATGACAGGATTTTTCATAACCGGCACCGATACAGGTGTCGGCAAGACATGCATAACTGCTGCCCTGCTGCGGGCTTTTCTCGACGCTGGCCGTCACGCGCTTGCCGTGAAACCGGTGCAGACTGGTTGCTTAAAAACAGAGCACGGACTGGTTGCCGAAGATGCCGAAGTCTATGGCCGCCTTGCTGCGCCCTACTTCCCTGACGGTTACCCGGAAGTCTGCTGCCGAAAGTATATTCCTGCCTGTTCTCCCCACCTCGCTGCGGATATGGCGGGTGACACGCTTACCCCTGACACCCTTGCTGAGGAAGTGCGGACCTTGGGCGCGAACACGCTGACCCTTGTGGAAGGCGCGGGCGGCGTGGCTGTTCCATTGGGCGACGGCATGACCATGCTCGATCTTATGCAGCGCCTCGACCTGCCAGTGATCATCGTTGCCGACAACAAGCTCGGTATGATCAACCACACGCTCATGACCATTGAAATGGTTCGTAATGCTGGCCTCTCCGTTGCCGGAGTCGTGATAAATAACACCACGCCTGTTTCTGACGACGGTTCACTCAGGCGCAGTAATGTCGCGACTATTGAAGAGTATGGCGATGTGTCCATTCTGGCAGATATCCCGAATTGCGACGGCGGGACCAAAAGCGATGCCCTCTTTGTTGAGGCCATGGCGAAAGCATTGCCCTTGTTGGATTCGACAGCCAAATCTGATGTACAAAACGATCTGAATTTTGATGCCGACCACATCTGGCATCCCTATACATCGGCCACCAATCCGCTGCCCACGGTCAAGGTCAGAAGCGCTCGCGGCACCCGACTCATTCTTGAGGACGACACCGAACTGGTGGACGGCATGGCATCGTGGTGGTGCGCCATACACGGTTATGCCCACCCCACTCTTGATCGGGCCATGCGCGAGCAACAGGGGCGCATGTCTCACGTCATGTTTGGTGGATTGACCCACGATCCGGCCATTTCGTTGTGTCGCAAGCTAATCGATCTGGCACCGGAAGGATTGGAGCACGTTTTTCTGGCCGACTCCGGCTCGGTCAGTGTGGAGGTCGCTTTAAAAATGGCGCTGCAATATATGCAGACTAAGGGAGAGGTCGAACGCACCAAACTGTTCACCGTACGCGGCGGTTATCACGGTGACACCTGCGGGGCCATGTCCGTGTGCGATCCGAACAACGGGATGCATCACCTGTTTTCCGGCCTGCTCCCCAAACAGATTTTTGCGCCGCGCCCGGCGTGCCGATTTGATGAAGAATACGATCCGTCGTCTCTCGAAGAAGCAGCACGAGTTCTGAAAAAGCACAGCAGCGAAATCGCCGCCATCATCGTGGAACCCATCGTTCAGGGCGCAGGTGGCATGTGGTTTTACCACCCGGAATATTTGCGCGGATTGCGCGCTCTTGCCGATGAACACGGCATACTGCTTATCCTTGACGAAATAGCCACGGGCTTTGGGCGCACCGGAAAATTTTTCGCCTCTGAATGGGCGGGCATCTCCCCAGACATCCTCTGCGTTGGAAAAGGACTGTCCGGCGGGTACATGACGCTGGCGGCCACTCTTGCCACCAGCGAAGTGGCCCACACCATTTCAGCTGACGGCGGCGTTCTCATGCACGGCCCGACTTTCATGGGCAATCCTTTGGCCTGTGCCGTTGCCAATGCAAGTCTTGATTTACTCCAACAGACCGACTGGCAAAGCCAAGTCCACAACATCGAAACATGGCTTAACCAAGCTCTCGCTCCCTGTCGGGAACTCCGGGACGTCGCAAACGTTCGAGTTCTCGGCGCTATCGGTGTGGTGGAACTGGATGCGCCCGTCAATGTTCCTCAGCTCCAGGAACAGTTCATTCAACGCGGCGTCTGGCTCCGGCCATTCGGCAAGCTCATCTATGCCATGCCGCCCTATATCATCTCAGAGGAAGAGGTGGCTCGCATCGGGGCGGTCATCCACAATGCCATCGCGGAAAACAGACATCAGTAAGGAAAGAAAATGGAACTACTCGCACTCTACTGCGCCCTGTTCATCGGCATGGGCATTTATGAATACTTCAAGCACAGAAATTTCGAGGAATTTGTCGTTGCAGGGCGGCGCTATGGTGCAGGCGTTGTCGGCGTTTCCATCACCGCTTCCTGCGTGGGTGCTTCGGCAACCATCGGCATGACCGGGCTGGCTTTCAGTGTGGGGACCCCGGCCTTCTGGTGGCTCGGCTCCGGCGCTGCTGGCCTGCTTATTCTCAGCGTTTTCCTCGCCAAAAAAGTCCGTAAAACAGCAGTCTACACCCTGCCGGACATGGCCGAAAAATTCATCTCCCCAAGCGCTCGTAAGCTCATGGCCCTGATTATCATCCCGGCCTGGGCGTCCATTCTCGCCGCCCAATATATCGCAGCAGCCAGAGTCACCACCGCCCTTGCCGGCATGGAAACAACCACCGGACTGATCGCCTGTGCCATCTTCATCACCGGATATACCGTGCTGGGCGGACAGAACTCCATCCTGAAAAGTGACGCCGTACAATACGCACTCGTTGCCATCGGGTTACTTCTGGCGCTCTATTATGCAGGATCAGCCTCCACCGTCTCTCTTGCGGATGTGGACCTTCAATTCACCAACGATGCATTCCCGCTCTCCAAATGGGGGTACTTCATGATCATCGTCGGCGGCAGTTACGTGGTCTGCCCCATGCTTTTCGGACGCCTGTTTTCGGCCCGCGATGATCAGCAGGCCCAACGCGGCGCATATCTGTCAGTCATAGGTATTGCCCTTTCTGCTGTGGTTATCGTCTGCATCGGTCTCTACGCACGGGGACTCGCACCGGAGGGGACATCGCCGGATTCCATCCTCACCCAGATCATCCCCAGTATCATGCCTGCATGGGCGAGCATCGCACTGCTTTTCGCTCTGCTCTCCACCATTATTTCCTCGGCGGACTCCTGCTTGATTACGGCGGCCACCGTGCTGGAACACGATATCCTCGGTGGCAAAAACGTGGGCCGCTGCAGAGTGCTCATGCTCGGCATCGGCCTTGGCGCATTGGCTATAGCCATGTCAGGGGGCGATATCCTGACCCTCCTGCTCGCTGCCAATGACATTTATGTCTGCGGTGTTGTCGCGCCCATGACCGT
>JAFLJT010000349.1 GCA_022712855.1 Pseudodesulfovibrio sp.
ATTTGTCAGCACCGCGATGTCCGTATCCGGGAACAATGCCTTGGCTCCGGTGATGATCTTTGCCATCTCGGAATTGAGGCACGGCTCGCCCAGTCCTCCCAGAGTCACCATGTCCGGCGCGCTCAGCCCTTCGTCTTTCCACGCCGCCAATTCTTCAAGAATATCAGCAGCGGGGACATATACTTTGCGCTCAACCGTCAAGTCTCTGGTCGCCCCGACCTCGCAGTAGACACAATCCATGGAACACACGCGTCCACCCAGCAGGTCCAGCCCTAAAGACCGACCCAACCGCCCGCTCATCACGGGTCCGAATACGTATTTATATGCCATGGTCATCCCTCGCGGTCAGTTGCCCACTCATATAAGTAGGCGGAAAATCTTAACAGGTTATTAAGGACCGGAGCGCGTATGTCAAGCTCAGGTACAAGGCGTCAGGTTTGTTGGCAAGAAGATAATAGATACTCGAACCTCACAAAATAATTGAAACTGGATACAATTCTTATAGTCTGGTATGAATATATCTGGAGGTCCTTGTATGTTCGACATCATATTGGAAAGCTTGAGAGCCCTTGTTTTACTGGCAATTTTGATATTCTTTTTCCGCGCCGACAAGGATATCGAGTATGGCCGCAGAGGGTGGTTGTTCGTCAAACTGGGATTTCTCCTCGTCCTGTTCGGTGCATTTGTCGATATCACGGACAATTTCGACTCCCTCAACTGGGTCGTCATCATCGGCGATACCCCTATTCAGGCCTTCCTTGAAAAAGTTGTCGGCTATCTTGGCGGTTTCATCATGATAGCCATTGGCTTCTGGCTCTGGATTCCCTCCATGCAGCAGGTGCATGAAAACCAAAGAATACTTGCAAAGATGCAGTTAGATCAGCAGCATGACCTCACATCGTGTTCAAACGACCTGGAAAAGCTCAAGTCGCTCAATCACAAAATGGAACAAACACAACAGCAAGCTGAAGATGAACTCCAGATGATCTTTGAAAATGCCCCCATCGGCATTACGCATGGCCTCATCGGGCAGTATGTCATTGAAAGGAACATGGAATTCGCACGCATGCTTGGTTACGATTCGCCAGATGAGTTGGACAGCGATGTCAACAAGCTTTCCTACTGGAACAACCTCAATGACCTTGCCGCATTGAACGAGCAGTTAAAGACCGAACAACGAATCCGGGACTTCCAAACCCAACTCATCAAGAAGGATGGCTCCACTATTTCGGTCAGATTCGACTTCAATACCCTAGCAGATTCAGACGGAAACAATTTCTATTTCTATGGATTTGTCAACGACATATCCAAAGATGACGCCAGCGGCTAACCGTTCACGTCAAACTATCCTCACGCTGTCCACCTCTTCAGTGACAGAAACCTCAAACCCGCAGTACTGCGGGCTTGGGGTTCGTCCTTTGTAGGCCCCTGTCACAAATCAGCAGGACAGCAGGTTTGTCATCCCTCACTTTCGACCTCTTTTCAAAAACCTGTCAAGCGTCCAAGTTATGCTTTTCTCGCTCGTTTGCACCCCTCTGACACCCGTTTTCGATTTGACTCAAAAACCGGGGGTATACTTTCCGGAAATCAAAAAGGATATCCCCAATGGGAATATATTCGTATCAATTACAGCATGATCAAGATGGCCATATCAGCAAAGCAAGCAAACTCTTTTGGGAGAAGAACGAACTGTCTTTGAAATATCCGGTGAGTATTGTGCTCCACGCAAATATGCCACAGGTCTCGGCCTTATCGATTACGTTGGTTTCAAACTCGTTCGAATTGAGAAAATTGGCAAAATTGTTTCAAAATATTAGAGGTGGGCTTAAAAACTAACCTATCTCTTTGTTTCAAGTCATTACCCTTGACTTCCCAGCCCCTCCGCCGTACCCCAAAGCCATATTTTAAGGAGTGCACATCATGATCGAAGCCGGACAACTCATTCTTCTCATCAGCCACAAGGGGAAACGCTACCTGCGCAAGCTCGAAACGGGCGGCGAGGTGCATACCCATGACGGCAAGCTGCTCATGGACGAGGCAGCCGAGGTCGGTTTCGGCCAATACATCAAGACCCATCTGGGTCGGCCTTATCTCATTTTGAAGCCCACGTTGCACGATCTGATCAAGGGCGTGAAACGCCAGACGCAGATCATGTACCCCAAGGAAATCGGCTACCTGCTGATGAAACTGGGCATCGGCCCCGGCTCCACAGTTATCGAATCCGGCACCGGTTCCGGTGGGCTGACCACCGCTCTGGCGTGGTTCGTGGGTGACACCGGTAAGGTCATCACTTATGAACGCCGTGAAGATTTTTACAAGCTCGCTGGCAAGAACCTGGAGCGCGTGGGGTTGTCCCACCGCGTGGAGCAGGTCAACCAGAATATCGAAGACGGCTTCCTGCACTCCGGTGCCGACGCCCTGTTCCTCGACGTGCGCACCCCGTGGGAATACCTCGAATCCATTCCGAGCGCGGTCATCCCCGGTGCCATGCTTGGTTTCCTTCTGCCCACGGTCAATCAGGTTTCCGAACTGCTGCGCGGTCTGGAAGACGGCCCGTTTGCCGAAGCTGAAGTGCTGGAAATTCTGATCCGTCGCTGGAAAACCGTTCCCGACCGTATGCGTCCGGACGACCGCATGGTCGCCCACACAGGCTTCCTGGTGTTCGCCCGCTACATGGAGCCGCCCAAAGCCGCTCCCAAGCCGGAGCCAGTCGAAGAGGCTGCGCCAGTGGACGAGCCGGAAGCGGTCACCGACACGGCAGAGCCCACCGAAGATTCCGAATAGAAAAAAGGCCCGCTTCAATTGAAGCGGGCCTTTTCTTTTGCGTTACTGGCCGAGCGTTTGTTTCGCTATTCGCTGATACGTACCATCCGCCTTCATGTCCTTGAGGGCCTGAGCCAACAATGGAGCCAGACCCACGTGGCTTTTATGAAGATACATATACATTGGCTTCACGGCGAGGGGTGTCTCGCACTCTTTGATTGAAGTGTGTCCGTGCTCGCGGATATTTCGCAGGCCCGCATGTCGTTCATACAAAGCGACATCGAGTCGGCCGCTATCAAGCATGTCGAACAGGAGATGCGGCTTTTGCAGCTTGGTAACATTGGCTGTTTGCGGCACATTGTTTTCAAAAATCTTCCAGCCAATAAGATAGCCGACCTGTTTATCAGCCAGATCATCCCAGGATTTGACCCGAACACCCGTGCGCGTAAAGGCCACAAAATTGTAGTCGATGATCTTCTCTTCCACCTGAACCAGATTGGGGTATTTTCTCTGGAGGCCTGCAATTCGAGGTAATTCGGCATCACTGAGGCCCTCATTGACAGAGATAAGGGCGCGGGCAGCTGGCTGCCGGACCAGAAGGAACTCACAGTCTATGCGCTTGCCAAGCTCCTTTATGAGCAGATCGAAAAAACCGGTTTGATCTTCAGTGGAAAAGGGCGGCTTGATAGAGGTGTTCACCTTGAGCGACGGCCCAGCAACGGCTGGCATCACCCACAAGCACACAGACAATACCAAAAGCAATATAACAAATTTCACGTATACTCCCTAAAAAACAGCCGTTTTCTATAGGGGGCAAGATACAAAACTTTGGTGAGATTGGCTACCCATTAAAGTCAAAAACCGCCTGCTCCGAAAAGCAGGCGGTTTTTGCATTCTATCAATTAGGAATCTATTATGAATCAATCATATCAACCACAGCCCCGAATACCGCATCGACCGGAACAGACCCCACCTGCACACCGGGCTGGCCGGATTGTACAATACGATGAATGTCACTCAGTGGTCGCCAACACTCAAAGGTGTAATCTGCCAGAATCGCAACCATGGGGGCATCCACTGCCGCCGCCAGATGCATAGGGCCGGACGAACTGGTCACAAACAAATCACAGGTTTTGAGGAATGCACCTAGCTCCTGCAAGCTGCCGCCCGGATAAAGCGCACAATTATCGGTCCACGAAAAACCGGCGAGCAATTCTTCGTCGCCGGGACCAGCCACGATATGCACTTCCACATCACCGCGCTTGATCATACGTTCTACCAGCTCGACAAACTTGCCTTCAGGCCAGCGGGTATCGACCTTCTTGGCATTGCCGATGAACACGGCCACACGCTTTTTACCGTCGCGCGGGGGAAACTTCACCTGTGCCTGAACCATTAGTTCATCATTCACCGGGAAAACCATGGATGTGTCATCGCTCGGTGCGCCGAGTTCGGCTGCCACCTGAAGCTGGAAATCGATAGTATGGTCGCCGTTGCGATACCGAACCGTCTGGTCGTAGTATCCTTCCGTTCCGCGATCCCATGTGCCCACAGAGTGCGGTGCATTGATGAATTTCACCATCCGCGAGGTCGTTTTGGACTGTGCGTTGAAGGCAACCACCATGTCGTACCCTGCGAATTTATAGCGCAGGAAATGGAGCGGCCATTGCCACATTTTCTTGAGCGGAAAGGTGAACAGATTG
>JAFLJT010000170.1 GCA_022712855.1 Pseudodesulfovibrio sp.
TGGAAAGACGAAGGGCTGAGCGCGCCGGACATGGTGACTCTGGGAGGACTGGGCGAGCCGTGCCTCAATTCCGAGATGGCAAAGATCATCACCGGAGCCAAGGCATTGTTCCCGGATACGGACATCGCGGTGCTGACAAATTCCAGCCTGATGACCGATGAGACAGTCCGACACGAACTGGCATTGGCAGACGTTGTTCTGCCGAGCCTTGATTCGCTGGTTGACGACGAGTTCGCTCAGGTCAACCGTCCCTGTGAGGGAATGACTCCTGACGCTATTGCGCAGGGGCTCCTTGAATTCAAAAAAGGATTCAAGGGAAAGATATTTTTGGAAATTTTGCTTGCCGAGGCAGTAAACGATACTGACGAGAACCTCGGAAAGCTCAAGGATTTTTGCAAGCGACTTGCTCCTGATCGAGTGGATGTGGTCACACTGACCCGCCCAGGTACGGTTAAGGGAGTTCGCCCCGTGGACGGGGAGATTCTAAGTCGTTGGCGCATGGCGCTCGAAAGTGGGAATACACCCGCAGGTGCGCGGAAAAACGGGGACAAGGAAGATATGTCCATGGAGCGGATTACCGCTTTCATCGAAGCTTCCCTCTCCCGCAGGCCGCAAACCGTCCGGCAACTAGCTGATGCCCTGAATGCGGACCAGAATGAGGTCCGGCAGGCCGTGGAAGCCCTCCAAAAGGTGGGCGAAGTCATCTCCCGGGAAGACCGGGGCGAGACCTTTTACCACGGTACAGGACACATCATAGAAGAATAGGCCGAGCCATGATTGTACACACATATTTCTCGTCACGAGGTTTTTATGACCATCAAGAAAAGACGGCAGAAGATGTTTATCTCCGTGCTGCCCGGAGAACAGGTTGAAGTTGTCATAGCCGAAGAAGGCAAAGTCAACGAGTATTACGTTGAGATGGTGCACCAGGCCAAGACCAAGGGCAACATCTACAAAGGTTACATCCACAACATCGATAACGGGCTGCAAGCCGCGTTCATTAACTACGGTGCCGAGCGCAACGGGTTCCTTCAGATCGATGAGGTTCACCCGGAGTACTTCATAGGCAGCCCGGCCACAAAACGCGGCCAGCGTTTTCCGCTCATGCAGAAGGTGCTCAAGGCCGGTCAGGAAGTGCTTGTGCAGGTGGTCAAAGAACCCACCGGCAAGAAAGGCGCATTCCTTACCTCCTATCTTTCCCTGCCCGGCCGCAGCTTCGTCTACACCGTAGGCCGCAGCCAGATGGGTGTTTCCCGCAAGATTGAAAACGAGAAGGAACGTACACGTCTGAAAAAGGCGCTGGAATCCTTTGAGACCACCGAAGGTGTCGGCCTCATCGCTCGTACCGCAGCGGTCGGTCAGTCCAAGGCTGCCCTTGAGCGCGACTACAAATATCTGAATCGCCTCTGGATCGACATTCGCGAGAATTCGATGAAAGAGAAAGCGCCCGCCGTTGTATACAACGAGCTGGGGCTCGCAGCCCGTGCCGTACGTGACTACCTGACAAGCGATGTCACCGAGGTTTGGGTCGACGACAAAGAAACATTCGATCAAGTGCGTCAGTTTGTTAAGCTTGCCTTTCCGCGCAAGAGCGGCTTGGCCAAATTGCACGAAGAGCATGAACTGAGCTTGCTGGAGCGGTTCAATCTGACCAAGCAGGTGCAGGAAATTTACTCCCGCGAGGCATCCATGCCGTCCGGCGGTCGCCTTGTTTTTGATGCGACCGAAGCTTTGACCGCTGTTGATATCAACTCCGGAAAAATCGGTGGCGAGCGCAACTTCCAGAAGATGGCGCTCAAGACCAATGCGGAAGCCGCTCGTGAGATCGCCCGCCAACTTCGTCTGCGCGACATCGGCGGCCAGGTGGTCATCGATTTCATCGAGATGAAGAATCCCAAGGATTGCCGCGAGGTCGAGAAGATCATGAAGGCGGAAATGAAGAACGACCGTGCCCGCACGGACGTCAGCCGCATTTCACCCTTTGGTCTCATGGAACTGGTTCGCCAGCGCCTTGGCTCCTCCGCCATAGCTATCTCCACCGAGCCATGCCCCTGCTGTAACGGCACTGGCATCCGTCGCAACATGGAATGGCAGGCCCTTCAGGCCCTCAAGGATATTCACCGCGAGGCGCGCAAGCCCGGTTCTGATGTTGTGGAACACACATGCGAGGAAGAACTCGCCATCTATCTGCTCAATCACAAGCGCAAGATTCTTGCTGATATGGAAGAGGAATATGGCAAACGAATTGATATTGATATTGAGTATGAATACGACGACTAAGTCGTTTTTGATACAATGAGAATTGAGGGCCGTCTGAAAAGGACGGCCCTTTTTTTATCTACCTTCCAATAAAAGATAACCTTCGGGTTGCCATCATCCCCAATTTCTGCGAATTTATGAGACTAAAAATAATTTGCTTCGAGGGAGGCATCAGAAGGACCATGGACGAGGACAACCATAATTCACACCATTTGCTTGAACGCGAACTTGCCGAGGCGAGGGAGCGTATAAAGACACTTGAACAACGTCTGGGGCCGGATAGCGGCCAGGCGATGGCCAATGACGTGTACGAGCACCATCTGGATACTGTCCTGTATCTCGACGCAAAGAACGGCGATATCCTCTGGGCCAACAAGGCCGCATCGGCGTTTTATGGATATGAGCGCAGCGAATTTGTCAATCTCCACATCTCCGATCTCAATGTTATGGGGCGCGAAGATACGCGGATGCCCATCAAGGCGGTGCTGGACCGTACTCGTAGCCGATTCCTGTTTACCCATAAGCTGAAAAGCGGCGAGCTGAAAAGTGTTGAGGCGTATTGTGTCCCCATGACCCTTGAGGGGCGTGAGATGATCTGCGCTTTTGTTCGTGACCTGACTGGCCTGACCGATGTTGAAACCTCGGTGGAAAAAAACGCCGCCATGCAGGATTTGGTTTTGACGTCCATGAATATTGTGCCGTTCTATTGCCGGAATGAACCGGGGTATGAACCGCTCTATCTTGGTGGTAGCGTAGAGAGGGTGACTGGTTTCTCCGTGGACAAATTTTATGGCGGCGCCCAGTTCTGGCCCTCCCGTATTCATGAGGAAGACCGGGAAAAGGTGGAGCGACGTTTTCAGCAGATTTCACATTCGGTGACCACTCGGTGTGAATATCGCTGGCAGTTGGCTGATGGGAGTTGGCGCTGGTTCTCCCTCTCCATGCGATTGACTCCTTGTGACGACCTCTCTGATGACAGATTCAAGGCCGGAGACACCTGTATTGCCGGACTTTTTTGGGATATTACTGAACGCAAGAATTTTGAAAGATCGCTTTTGGAACGGGAAGAGCGCTATCGCACCGTGGCGGATTTTACCCACGACTGGGAGTTCTGGGTTGGGCCTGATGGTTCCTTCCTCTATGTTTCTCCATCCTTTGAGCGAGTGACGGGATACATGCCCGATGACCTCAAGAAGGATGCTTCGTTGCTCTTCGATACCATCGTGCATCCCAAAGATCGGGAGATGGTGCGTGCTGCCATTACCAGTGGCCTTTTGTCAGACGAACGGCTGGCTCTTGATTTTCGTATAGTGACCCGGGATGGCGATGTTCGTTGGATCGGCCACGTTTCACAGGCTGTGTACGATGACAAAGGGGACCCTCTGGGCCGTCGTGCGAGCAATCGCGACATTACGGGGCTCAAGGATACTTTACAGGCGCTCAAGGACAAGAATCAATTTGTGAATTCCATGATGGATAATTCCCCGGCCACTATCTATGCCAAGGATGTGGATGGACGGTATCTTTTCGGCAATGCTCGGTTCATGGAGTATACGGGCAAGCCTGCCCATGAGGTGCTTGGGAAGACTGATTTTGGCCTGTTCGAAAACAGTGTGGCGGAAAAATTTCGCGAGAGTGACAAAGAGGTCTTTGAAACCAGAGAGTCTGTTCTTGAAGAAATGTCCATACACCATGCGGGTAAGTTTGAGCATTGGACTTCCACCAAATTTCCACTCCTCAATGCCGAGGGCGATGTGCTTGGTATTTGCGGCATGTCCCTCGATGTCACTGAATGGCGCGAGGCCGAGGCGGGCTTAAGACGGCTGACACGCGCTGTGGATCAGAGTCCTGTTTCTATTGCCGTCACTGATACCGCCGGGCGTATCTCCTCTGTTAATCCCTATTTTTGTGAGACATCGGGCTATGAAGAGGACGAGATTCTTGAACGTAAGCTCGGTTTCATGCTCGCTGACGAAGATGAACGATTCTATGATGTGGTTTGGGACAAGGTGCGGTCCGGTGAAGATTGGCATGGCGAGGTTCGCAACAAGACTAAGGGTGGCAAATCGAAGTGGGAGAACACCTCGATCTCACCAGTCCGCGACAGTCGGGACACCATAATCAATTTTGTGGTGGTCAAAGACGACATTACTGAACGCAAAAGATTGGAACAGATGGAAAAAGACGTGGACCGTATTGTACGTCACGATCTGAAATCTCCCATCATGTCCTTTATCTGGGTGCCGAGATCTTTGCGTAAAGCCGATAATATTACTGATGAACAGGCTGTCCTTTTGCGCGAATTGGAAGAGTCGGCACATCGGCTGCTCAAGATGGTTAACCTGTCTCTGGACCTCTTTAAGATGGAAGAAGGGACATACCTTTTTGTTCCCGAAGACTTAAATATTCTGCGTGTTATTCAAAATGTACTGCACGATCTGAACAGGACCCTGACTGCACGTTCCGTGACTGTGAATGTCAATGTGTTCGGTAAACCTATGGCCGATGGCGACTGCCTTATTGTGCGGGGCGAGGAGCTTTTAAGTCACTCCATGATGTCTAATCTCATCAATAATGCGGTGGAAGCATCCGAGAAAGGGGACACGGTCACCGTAGAGTGTTTCCAAGCCGAGGGGACGGTTATCAGTGTGCATAACGCTGCGCCAGTGCCTGACGATGTGCGAGAAACATTCTTTGATAAATATGCCACCTCCGGCAAGCGCTTCGGCACGGGGCTCGGTACGTATTCCGCACGATTGGTTGCGGAAACTCAGGGTGGACGTATTCACATGGAAAGCACGCCGGAAACCGGGACGCTCATTGTCGTTACCTTTCCTCTTGGTTCTGCTTGCCAACCGGGCAACAGAATTCCCTCTATCTGACGAACACCCCATCCTTGATGATGTGCGTGGGTGCTGCTAGCACGCTAATGTCTTTCAGTGGATCACCTGTGACCACCAGTAGGTCAGCAACCATGCCCGGTGCGATGGTTCCTCTGTCTGTGTAGCCACATGCTGCGGCGCTGGTTTGTGTCGCGCTGGTCATGATGGCGCTATTGTCGAGGCCTGCCCTATGCAGGAAGTGCATCTCCTTGAGTGGCATGCCCGCGTCCGTGCGACGATATGGGTGGTCATTACCAACCGCGATACGGCCGCCCAGGTTGGCGAAGAAGCGGACTGGTTCATACAGTTCCGGCCCATTCCAGACAGACCGAGACAAAACGTCCAGTGTTGGCGTGAGGATGATCTGTTCACGTACCATGCGCTCAAGGAGTGACTGATAGGCTGGAATGGGAATCTGTCCGCCGTCTTCCTGTTGCAGTACGGGCCGCATTGTGCCGTTGTGTATCCAACGATGGGGTACGTGTTCGATGGTATGTACTCCGGCGTCTAAAGCTGATTCCAGCCCCCCCGAAATCTTCTACATGGCAGCGGATGGTCATCCCCCTACGGCGTGCTTCATCACAGATGGCTGCGGCGGTGGGGGCATCGAACAAGGGCCAGGGCGTGGTGTATGGCCCGGGTTCAAAGGCCAGTTTGACCATGGTGGCCCCGTTGTTGGCGAGTTGACGTACTCGTTCTCTACCGTGTTTTGGTGAGTTCACGACCAACCCATGATCTGCGCTGTGGATAGGCAATGGGTAGCCGCCCGGCGGGCAGAGCATTGGCCCGGCGCACGCAGCACTGGCCGTCGTGCCAGAGGGGGAATTGGTGAGCGCGGGGAGTGCCGAAAGGGGCGAAGCTGCGTCGCCGATGGAAGTGACACCATGCTCCAGATATCGTTCCCTGCGGTCATTGTGGGAATGGATGCGGTGGACATGGCAATTGATTATACCCGGCAAAATAGTCGCGTCGGGTAGAGCTATGATCTTTCGGTCTGCCACGGTTTTTCGTGGGACTATCGCTTCGATGCGCCCGTTATGGATCAGCACTGCATGGTCGGTCAACACGGAACCATCGCCAGTGAGAATCGTGCCTGCAACGGCGTATGGCCCAGTTGCACGAGAGGCCGCCATGGCTTTTCTGGATGCAAACAGTGCGGTTAAACCAATTGCGGCTGTGAGAAATTCTCGGCGGGACAGGTCCATTGTGACTCCGGGGTAAACCGTGGGTGTGCGTGATGGTGTCACGCTATGAAAAAACCTGTGGACGGGCAAGGTCATTTGCAGGGCACACGAAAAAAGCCTCCGCAGTTGTTGCGGAGGCTTTTTTCGTGTGTCGAATGCGTTTCTTTACTGAACCGGTTCGTCGGTAGTGTCTGGTGCGAAGAATGAGTCGGCCCAGGTGAAGGCGTGCTGATAGCTGACGGCCACAGTGCCGGGCAGCAAATTGAGCGCTTTTGCCTTGATGCCCACTTCATCCCAATCGGAGCTTTCGATGGCCTTGGCCAGCTCAATCCACAGAGAGTAGCGATTATCTTCACCGCCCAGGGCTGCCTTGATTTCGTCATCTACTGGCAGGTGCTTCACAATACTTTTCATCTCTGTATCGAGCATGGCGTCGAGCAGGGAGAAAAGGCCGAGCATGAAGAGCTTGTCGGATTCATCCTCGTATCCACCACCCAGCGCTGCCGTCTCAAAGAGCTTGGCCCGGTGTGCGGAGAGATAGGACAACTCCTGAGTTTTCTCCGAAGGTGTCATATCCGTGAGGATGATCAACCTGAGCCAGTTCCGAATGGGCTTCCAGCCAGTCAGGACTATGGCCTGTCTGATAGACGTCACGTTTGTCGCGAAACTGAAGTTTGCCGAATTGAGAAAATTGAGCAAACGATAGCTGATGGCGACATCCGCTTCGATGGCTGGCGTCAGAGAGTCGAAGTCCGGCTCTTCCTTTTCGATGATTTCGAATAACTTGAGGCGCGTGACTTCGGATGAGGAAATTTTGCGACCGGACTCGGTGCTTGGATGCATGAAGAAAAAACCATGAAACAAGGGGAATCCGGCATCCTTGGCGCGAACGAGGTCGTCGGCACTTCCCACGCGCTTGGCTATCAGCATGGGGGAACCGAGTTTTTGGCTCTTGGCCATGATGGAGTCGAGGTCTGCGCTCGCCTTGTTGGCAATGTCCACTATGAGGATGTCCGCCATCTCAGCGAGTCGTTCACAGCCGGGCTTGCCTTCGAAATTGTTGATGGCGAGTTCATACCCTTCTTCCTTGAGGTCGAGGAGAGCCGCAACCAAGTTATCAGCGGGGTCGGTGATCTCTTCAAGGATAACGACTGTATTGTTCCACGGCACAGCGTGATGTGTGCCGCGAATAATGTCTTCGGGGGTGAAGTGGACCATGAGTCGAGCCTGATTGCCACCCAGTCCACCACACAGGGGGAGGTTGGCGACAAGGTTCATGGTCGCTTCGGAGTCGTCAGCAAAGATGGCGCGCTTGGCGTCTTCGCTGTCCCGAAAGAGCATCATGTAGCCCCATGTTTCATTGTGCGCATCAAAGATGGGCTGTCGGGCGACATATATGCTTTCGTATGTGTTGTCTTCGCTCATAATTATCCTCGTTAGGCTTTAATGCCAACTCGTGTAAATATCCCACATTATTACCGTCAGAGTCAATAATGAGAATCATGGGCAAGAGTCAAGGTTTTCAGCATATGCATTGAACTTCGGAAAGGCGAGGAATACCACACCTGCCGCCATTCAAGCGAGTGTTTTCTTATTTGCGCTTTCTTCTTTTTGCTGAGTGTACTATGTCAGGTTCATCACATGAAAAGATGCCTCTTTGGGCAAAAAAATAATTCATCACATCAGCGAGGTGCAGGATGCATATTGGAAAGGCCATTCGTCTGGAAAGGATATTTAACCGGAATACCCACCGGACCATCATCGTTCCTATGGATCACGGCGTCACCGTCGGCCCCATAGCCGGGCTGGAAAAAATGCGCGACACCGTCACCAACCTTGTGGCGGGCGGAGCCAATGCTGGGCTGGTCCACAAGGGGCAGGTCAAACTCGGTCATCGTATGCAGGGCCGGGATTTCGGTTGTATTGTTCATCTTTCCGCAGGAACCTGCCTGTCGCCGTTTCCCAATGTGAAGCGTTTGGTGACTACGGTTGAAGAGGCTATTCGGCTCGGTGCTGATGGTGTCAGTGTGCATGTTAATCTGGGCGATGAGACAGAGGGCCAGATGCTGAGTGATATGGGCAAAGTTGCAGCCTCAGCCTCCGAATGGGGCATGCCTTTGTTGGCCATGGTCTATGCCCGAGGGCCTAAGGTTCCCGATGAATACGATCCGGAAATTGTGGCGCATTGTGCCCGCGTCGGTGCGGAGCTGGGTGCAGATGTAGTTAAGGTCAACTATACTGGTGACCATGAGAGTTTTGCCAAGGTTGTTGAATGTGCGTGTGTTCCTGTCGTCATCGCAGGCGGCGCTAAGCTGGATTCGACCAGAGACTTTCTCGAAATGGTTCGAGTGTCTATCGACGCTGGCGGTGCTGGCCTTTCTGTTGGCAGAAACGTGTTCCAGCACAGCGACCCCACGCGACTGGTGGAAGTCCTTAACCGAGTCGTTCATGAAGGCATGAGTGTGGATGAAGCCGTGGATGGTTACGAAGACGTTTTGTAATAACGAATCTCACAACGCCCGCCTCTTACGTCGTCTTTGACGATAAGGGGCGGGATTTTTTTTGCCCATTTCCCTGCAGATCTATCGAATCTTCCCATTCCCTCCCCTTTTTTGCCACTGCTGTTGAAATGGTGAACCCGTGTCTTTCGAGCTGAGAAGCCGTGGTCAGCCGTCTTCCGCTTTCCGGAATTATTAATAGTGCACTTCGCATATCCTCTCCACAATCGGAGTTCTTCGGCTTTAAAAGCGGAAGGACTCCGTTGTTGTCGGTTGTTCTATAAATATAGCAAAACTGATGAGAAGCTAGTGGCTGAGCCTGCAAAAGTCTAGGGAAAACTGACTAAAATAGTACGTAATGCCCTGTTTTACTTTGATAAATTCTTCAAATAATATTATTAGTTTTCTTTGGAATGTATTGCGACAGCCTTGGTTATCTTAATACATTGTTTCTGTTGGGTGTTGCTCTTGGGTTGCATCTGTATAGGTGCGTATTTGCGATAAATCTGTATGTAATGTGTACATTGTGCAGTTGTTTAAGCAAAAAAAGCTCCGCATGAAACATCATGCGGAGCCCTTTGGCTTTTTGTCGGTGTGCTTAAGTTGCTTCGGACTTGAAAACGAAAAGCGGCAGTTCGGCCATGGGTTCCCACTTGTCGCCGACCTTGAGGCTAACACCGATAGTGTGCTTGCCTTCGGTTTCGACCTTGAGACCTGGCACCTGGAAGTTCATTTTGTGCAGCATGGTGGCGCCGGGGGTGATCTCTTGAACACCCAGAGTGATGGATTTTCCTGCTGGTGGGGTCAAGGTCAGGGAGACGGTGAACGGCTGTGCTTCGTTGCCGTCCAGATCCCACAGGCTGGCGAAATATACGGGGGGCAATACGGTGGGCAGTTCCGGCACCACAGCGTGTTCGATGGTACGGATAAACGAGGTAGAGCTGGAATCTTTGTCAATAATTAAGTCTGCACACATGAGAGAATAAACGAGTCTGGGCACTGTGGCCTCCTTATTGTTTGAGCTGGCGTTTGGCCCCGGCAAGGGACGAACGCACGTCGTCAGGTAACGTGTACACCATGGCCGGGTCAATCTCCACGAGGAGCAGAGCGCTGGCTGTCCGTTGACTCGGTGAGCCGTTTGCAAGGACCTCCATGAGTGCGGGTTTTGCGTCTTCGCCAATGGTCCCTAACGTGTGGAAAGCGATTTGTCCTAACGGTGTACCGGGTCTGTTCAGCAGTTGGACGAGAACAGGGGCGGCATCGCGTCCGAGTCGGTGCAATGGAAGTGTGCCCGGCTTACTGCCGAGTTGAATGAGATGGTGATATGCCAATGCCGGGTCCGGTCCGATCAGGTCGATGGCTTCAGCCACCACATGCATGACGCGAATGTCAGTACAATTTAATGCACGGATGAGCGCCGGGATGGCCGGGGTAGCGTCCTTGCCCATACCGCCCAGCAGCCAGGCGGCTTTGGAGCGGGCAAAAATATCATTGGTCGCGAGCGCATTCGCTAATGCAGACACACTCTCTTTGCCCATGAGCTTAAGGCTGTAGGCAGCTGCGTCGCGGATGGTCTGGTAGTCGTTGGAAAGGGCTTGTGTGAGTCCCGGGGCGGCAGGTGCGCCGATCAATGCCAGCGAGTGGGCAGCGAGGCTGCGCGTGGCGACGTCATCATCGCCCAGAGCGAGCATGAGATGGTCGGTTGCCAGGGCGGGAATAGGGAGGAGTGCCATGCCGACAATGGCCCCTCTGCGCTGGGACAGTGAGCCGTATTCGCGAATACCAATAAGGAATGGCATGGCCGCTTGGCCATAGACCATGAGCTGGCGCATACTTTTTTTCCGCACCGCTTCATCTTTGTCAGCGAGGTTCGCAGCAATGGCACCGATCTTTGGACCGTCTTCTGCCGCGGTCCCGCCTATGGCTGGTGTGCAGACAGAGAAGAACACAATGGCAACAATGAGTGGGGCTATACATTTGCCCAAACGCAAAAAAGGTCGAATGTCTATAATCATGAGGCCTCTCGTTGGCTCAATGTCTATTTTTGACTCATGTCGCTCCACGCCCAGACCACATTTCCGCCGATAGCGCGGTTGATGTCTCCATCATAGTCGCGTTCCAGCCTATAGGTGGTCGGCGGAAAATCACGGCTATTGTCCGAGTAGAAAATGAGTTCCAGATCATCTTCAAGGCGCTTGGTGTTGACCCGTTTTATCATGGTTCCGCCTTCTTCGCCCGGTTCGCAGACAAGCATGATTTTGCCCGCCGGACTCGGGTCGCGGTCGTTGCGGTCCACTAATACGATGTCGCCCGGATGAAGGGTGGGAACCATGGATAATTCATTGTTCCCGACCTCGACGGCCACGAGGTTTGTCCGAAAGCGGATGGACTCCTGGTGTCGCCATACCAATACCCAACCATCAATTTTATCTTCCGGGATCAGGCCGGGGCCTGCAGCGACAGGCGAGGCTGCCAGCGGTACCGCGAGGTAATCGTCGGGTTGCGGGTCCGGCGTATTGGTCTCGGCCTGGGTTTTCCCCGGCATCTGGAAGCAGACTTCCCGTGCCGCGTCAGCAGGCTCATCCCCAAAGGAGATGGTCGCTCCGATCTTGTCCATAATGTGCCCCAGCGAATCTGCGTTGAGGCCGCGTTCCTTTTTCAGGAACCGATTGAGCTGCGACGGATCGATGCCCAGTTCGTCAGCCATGCGCTTGTTGTTGGGGTATCTTTTCCCCTTGCCAACACGGCTGGACAGAGCCTCGCGTATGTCGTCTGTGAATCCCATGACTCTCTCCTTGAATGGTGCGAATTATCACTAATTTTTACACAGTTTGGGATAAATGTCTAAAGAGAATTGACAAAATAGTTGACTTGTAAATAGTCAGGTGGCTATTAATAAGCCTCAATGCATAGGGGAGAAGAACAGGAGGATCCAATGATAGAGCAAGCTGAACTTATACGACTGGAAAAATCTATAGAGGGCACGTTTGGAGTGCTGCGTCTCGACGGGCAGGTTTTTTGTGTGACTCTTGAGCCGCCGGATAATAATAATAGTGTGAATACATCCTGTATCCCTCCCGGGCGGTACTCATGCCGTCGTGTGGAATCTCCCCGTTTCGGAACCACTTTTGAGGTGACCGATGTGCCGGGGCGTTCTCATATTCTGCTTCATCCTGGTAATGTTGCGGGCGATACACGGGGGTGTGTATTGCTCGGCAAACATTTTGGTTTCTTGCGTGGCAATAGGGCTGTGCTCAATTCGGGCAAGACGTTTGCGCAATTTATGGAGCAGTCGCACACTTCCGAAGAATTCCCCTTTGTCGTCAAAGAAATGGTGGAAGAATCCTCTGCCTTCATCAACAAGGAGGCTGCATGGACAATTTCTGCTTAAAGGGTGCTCGAGATATTTGTGATGCTGTGGGAGAAAATCCCAAGAATATTCATGATCTGGTCAAGGCACACGGCCTCCCCGCCTGGAAGCGGGACGTCAAGGGAACCTGGCGTGCGCTCCCGGATGACCTGCGTCGTTGGTTGCGCGAACAGCGCGACAGAAACATCGGGTATTATCTGTATAATGATGGCAGTCGATTGCCACTCCATGGGACACCAGAACAGGAGGATTGCTAAACAATCCCGGGCGCGGGGGCTTCAGCCACTGAACCCGAGGTCACCGGCAGCACTTCGGGGCTGCTCTGCATGAGGCCATGGCGGATAGACCAGGAGCCACTGATACCGGCTTCGGTCTGTCCTGCCTCATCCAATGAAACTGAATAGCGTACGCCGTGCGTCGGTTCTTCGGACATGACCTGTTCGGCCTGAGCCAGCGTCTGTTCCATGCGGTTCATCTTAAGAAGCAAAGGATCGCTCTTTCGCTCCACATAAATATGTTGTGGTTGAGGGGGCGCAATACGCTGTTGCGGTTCGGCTGGTTGCACTGCTCTTGCCACAGGGTGTGTCGTGCGGGGACGAATTGATGCCACAACAACAGGTGCTATTCGTGGTGCAACAATCGTGTTCAGCGTCACACTTTGCGATGTCACAAGCGATCTCGTTGGTGCTTTAGTCAGTTGGATCGTGGGATTCACATCCAGCACAGCTGGCGTTATGACTGATTGCTTGAGGGCTTTGGCATATCCTTTCATGGACGGGACCATCTCCATTGATGGGTCCGAATCCAGTGCGAAAAGCCAGACCATTTTCTCTTCGATCACTTCATCAGGCGTTTTGTCATTGACCGCGTATTCATAGGTATATTCACCAACGGAATACGCCGTGCCCGCATATTGAATCGGGCCGGTAGCCAATAACCCCGCAACACCAAGAATGGCGTTGATGGCCAGACAGCCGGGCAAGATAAGTGCCGCAGCCGTCACAATACAGCTTCGGAAGAGTGACTTGTTCATGCCAAAGGCGCTGCATACGGTGTTCCGCTTTGCGTTTGTCGTGAGAATCTAGCGGATTGCGAGAGGGTGTTTTGGATGTGCCCAATGCTGCGGGAGAATTTCGTCAAAAAACAGGCACGCGTAAAAACTCTCCATGAGCAATTGTCTAGTAGTCGAGTCGGTATTCCTTCTCCTGAATAATCAAGGCAGTGGCACGTCTATGGGCAATTATTTGGCCATTCGCTGGAACGTTTTGAAAGCGGATGGTGATCATTTGGCCGCGTGCGTCCATGATATATTCGTATATGGTCGTCTTAATGCCGCCCGGAACTTCCGGTCCAACAACATAAGTGCCGTGTTCGGTATTGATTCCCCACACTTCCCCGCCGTCGAACTGGTCGATGCCGATGACCGTGGTCTCCACCGAGAACTCCTTTGGCGTTGTTTTGGCATGAGGCGCGGGAGTGGGTGCTTGTTTTGCACAGGCGCAGAGGAAGAAGAGTGTGGTGCAGACAACGAGTAAGGAGATTGTTCGGAGGCTCATATTACTTGCCTCCGATCTCCGGCAATGTGGATATCGCATAGACTGTTTCTAAAAGAATGCCTTCGGGCCGGGCGAGATCAGGCAATTCCAAACCCGGTTCCAGCGTGGTGACCACAGTGGAGCCGATGATCTTTCGACCATAGGTGTCGCCTTTCTTGGTTTTTAGCCCCCATGTGGAATGGAATACGATGGGTTGGCCGTCTTTTTGCCCAATATACAGCATGATGTGGCCGCTTTTGCGGACCAGTGTCAGGAACGGCGTGGCGCTTTTTGTGATGAGTTGTTTCTTTTCCAGACGGCTCAGACCTTCAACAGAAATTAATCTGCCCACTTTGATTTGTTGGCTGGAATTGCGCGGCAGGTAGATGCCGAAAGCGGCCATGAGATCCATGGTGGCGGCCGAGCAATCACGGTCTTCGTAGAGTCCGCCCCAGCCATATTGTCTGCCGAGCATGGAGTTTGCCACTCTGGCAAAGTTGGCGGGAGTGGTGGAAATAGGCGCTTGCGTCACAAAGGGAGTGGGGACGAACGCCAGCTGCGGCACCGCATCGCCACGCTGGGTGCGGGTCGGAATGATCAAAGCATACCCATTGCCGCCAAATCCGTTTTCCAGAATGGGCAGGATGGTGCCGACGTGGCCAGTGAACTGATAGCTGCCGTTTGCGTCTGTGACGGGCACGTCATCGCGGGTGATGGCCCCGTATGCACCTGTCTTGAAAATTGAAATGAATCCGTCATCCACCCATGCGATATCTTTGACAGGCACCCATCCGTAGGCAAATCGAGATTCCACCAGTATCCATGCTCGATCCGCGCTGACATGACTGGCGTAGAGCGGAGTCCCGGCCAAGACAAGCGAGTTCTGCATGTAATCAAACGGGAATCCTTCGCCCGCTTTGGCGAAATCGAAGAACGCGGGCTGCTGTGTGGGCAGTGCGCGCATGGATGTATTGTTCACGGAAATGGCGCGGCGGTTCATGGACGGATACTGTTTTACTCGCGAATATTCCCGCATGTGCTCCATCCAAGCTGGATCGCGGAGTAGTGTGTTTTCACCGTATATTTTTTTGGGTGTATATACTTCCAGCCCCCAAAAAACTTCTTTGGAGGTATGTTTGGGAGTGGTGCGATCCCACGGTGCAAAGTGTTCTTTGAGAAAATTGGCATACGCTTTTTGCTGTGCTTGCTGGGAAAGCAGTGGCGTATCTGGAGCCAAGCCATGGTACGCCCCGGTGTCCTGTGGCAGATTGACCAGATCCAGAATCGGCTGGTTCGGAGACTTGGTCGAGCAGGCGGCGAGTGTGACGAGGACAGTGACAAGAATGGCGAGGCGTTTCACAGCAAGCTCCGATGGTTGAGTATTCTTTCTTCTATCCACCCGTTTTTGCGTGGAATGTCAAATATTCGCACGAAAAAAGCCGGACAGAATCTGCTTCTGCCCGGCTTGAGTCTTCATAATGAATGTCTGCTATTTCATGAACTTCTTGCCCATGCTGAACCCTTTACCGACGCAATCACCCACGGTGTGATAGGTGCGGCTGCCGAAGCTGAAAATTAGCGGCAAAATCTTTTCTACATCCGGGAATTTGTCGTCGATGAGCTTGTCATCATCACATTTCACGTCCGCGATCTCACCCACCAGCATGGTGTGCGCACCCAGCTCGTAGGTGTGCGTGAGCTTGCATTCGATGATCAACGGGAATTCGTCGATATATGGCGCATCAACGAGATCGCTTCGTACTGGAGTCAGGCCGGATTGCGCAAATTTATCTTCCTTGCTGCCGGAAGCCATGCCCAGATAGTCGGCTTCAGCGGCCAACCATTCGGGGGCTACGCTGATGGTGAATGCCTTGTGCTTCATGATGCCAGCGTATGTGTGGCGGCTCGGGCGCAGGGACACGGTCATGGACGCCGGGTCGGAGCAGGCAATGCCGCCCCAGGCTGCGATCATGGCGTTGGGTTTACCGTCGATATCATATGCACCCACTGCCCAGACAGGGGTGGGTTGGGCCAAGGTCTTGGCGCCGAGTGACTTTTTCATATTCATTACTCCTAGGTTTGTTCCTGTATCGTTTACTGGAGGGCTGCAAAAAAGGAAACGCTTTGTTTCCGCCTCACATGCGGGGCAAGCCCGGGTCCATGCGCGTCGTGATCTTGTCAGCCAACGTTGCACACCAACCGCAGGCCCGGCACGCTTTGTTGCACTCAGTGACTCGCTCAAAAAAATCATCTGGAAACTGTTCGTTCGGCAGATTTACCCGGTCGGAGAGATCGCCCATGGCGTCCATCAGATCAAGCAGGTTGCCTGTATACTTTCCATCAATATAGGCGGTGATGGCCCTCTTTAAAAATTCCGTTCCCTTATTGCGACCACAGAGTTTGATGCCATCTACTATGCCCTCGTAGCGGCTCATATCCTCTGGCCGAATAAACGGCGAGGCGAGCATGGCGCCGGGATCATCGAGCAGCCGCCGTACGCACCCAAAATCTCGGTTCATGGCAAAGATCCGTTCGCCGCACAATCCTTCGTTGACCAGCGCCACATGCCCGTCATGAGCGGGTTTGTATGGGCATTGATACAGGCAGCCCTCGTTGGCGATGAGATGCAGTTTCATGGTCGGGAGAATGGCTCGAATCTGGCTTGCGGTGGCGGAGAGTCGGGTCATGTCCCGATTGAGTGCGCGGTCCAACACAAGTTTAGTGGGCGGTTTGAAGCTGGTCCCATCAATCATATCGAGCATGGAAAAGGCGCGTTCCGCTGAATCAAGGAGCGTGTTGACGCTCGGGACAGCTTCGAGCTTTCCGGCCAGATCAGGGTGTGCGTCGGACAACGCCTGTAGATAATACGGATCGCTGAAAATAAGTCCGTTGATTCCGACTTCTTCTAAGAGAGATGCAAGGCGCTGGCCCGTGTCATCCAGAGATTGGGCGCTGAAATATTTGTCCGGCGCGTGAAGTCGCGAGTTCATCAGGACATATTTTGGCGTGTCGCCTAAAGCTTTGAGCCCGGCGATAATTGTGGGCATATCCCGCAGTTCCATGCGCTGGCGGGCGTCGGCAAGGGCGGGATCGTGCAGGCTAAAATGGACGCTGTTCAGCATATCCCCTCGCTCGGCGAGGAACGCGGGATAGTCCCCATCCGGGGTGAACGGGACGTCCAGCCGGAGCATGTTATCTGCCGCCTTTGGCAAAAACGGCAACAGGGTTGATCCACTCCGGGCGTGGTTGGAAGAAAACGCCGTGCCCTTTGTTGGTCATGAGGCGTGTCTCACCAAAGGCAACGCCCTTGCCGTCGGACTGATCTACCGCCGGGCGGCAGGAGCCGGCAACCAGATCGCTGCTGGCAAAGATGGAGAGAATGCGGCCCTTGAGTCGTGCGCCGCGCTTTTTCTTGAGGAATTGCTCGAAGACATACCCATTCTTTCCTTTGCCACATCCGGCCAGAACCGCATAGCTGACGTCGGGATTACCCAGACTGGAAGAGACGAGGAGCGCGATATATCCGCCTTTGGAAAATCCGGCCACCGTGATGCTTCGGGCGGGCACTCCGGCCGCGATGAGCTGGCGTACCTGCATGGTCACTTCGGAAGCTACTTTGTTGGCGTTGTTCTCTTGGCGAACCTCTTCGATGACGATAAGCCCCCGGTCCTCAAAATGATCGATAATGCGATCATAGAGATAGGCCCCGTACTGCGGGCTTGATGCGCCTTTGCCCTGTGCTTCAACAATTTCAGGGTGCAGATAGAACAGATATTTCCCTTGCTGATCGACCTTCTTGATCGCTTTATCAAAGTCCATGCACCATGCAGATGTTGAAAGCAGCACGGCAAAAAACAGGGCGGCCAGTATGGTGAAATAACGCATGAAAATCTCCGGAGTTTGATTGACCACACAGCATAACCCGGCAGGTGCTGCCAAGTAAAGAAGTGGTGTTATGAAGCACAAATTTGGTCGTAAAGCTAAAAAATTGTCAAATGTCCATTTTTAGTCATCTGGGTAACGATTTTTCAGAAAGTGTGTCAAGTGGCAAAGTTGTGCTTTTATCGCCCGTTTTGATTCGGCCCGTCCTGGGCCTCACCCCTGCGGGTCGTCGGTAAAGAACCGACGTCCAAATCCGCTGTCCTGCGGATTTGGCACCCCTCTGACACCCGTTTTCGGTTTGCCCCAAAACACCAGGGTATGGTTTCTGCGATACTTGGAGATCGGCTTCAGGTGGAAACTTCCTGCGGGGCGGGCGCATTGGGTGCCTGCCCCGCGAATATAATAGTGAATTAGGAGGACTCGGTACCTAATTCCGACAACCAATTAAGAAAGGCCGCATCTTGTATGATGCGGCCTTTCTCTCTTTTCTGCTATCGCTCTCGAAATATGGCTACGTCGAACCATCTGCCCACCTGTCTCGTCAGTAATCTATTCCCAAAGATTTAAGTTTGCCTACAAAGTCCGTCTCTAGAGCTGCCAAAGCACGTTCTTTGATCGTGAGTATGTCCGCTTCACTGTGCTTGGCTTTGAGCTTGTGCATGTTGGCTGTGGCGTTGGCGGCGCTGGTGTTGTTGGTTGGGGTTAGTCGGCCGGAGACTTTCATGTGTTCTACGGCGAGGTGGCCTTGGTAGATGGCTGTTTTTTCGGCGAGGGCGATGCGGAGGTCGTGGTCCAGATCGTCGTATTGGGTAGGGGAGAAGCGGAGGTCGAAGCCGTTTTGGGCCAGCAGGTCCTTGGTTCGGAAAAGGTGACAACAGCCTGTGAGCGATGTGGTGGGGCGCATGTATGAGAACTGGCCGAAGTCGCGGGCGGCGAGGTGTGCTTCGGACATGGTGAAGAGCGTGTCATTGTGCGTTGGGTCCATGACGTTGAGGTCGACCTGTTGCAGGTTCGTGGCGCGTTCATAATCGACAACGCGGCATCCCCAAAGGGCTGCGTGGGGGTACGTTGCAACGGCTGCGCCCAGCCGGGAGAGCCAGTCGGTTGGGAGGCGGACGTCATCATCGAGGTAGACGGCGAAATCTGTGGTCGCGACATCCGGCAGGTTCGCCAGCCAGTTGCGGGCGGCGGGTGCGCCGACATTGACCGGCAGGAAAACGCCCTGAAGCCGTCCGTTGAAATTCTTCTCCCATTTCTCGATGGTCTGCTCCGTACCGCCTTCTGGCCCGTTGGACAGAACTCGTATCAAAACCTCGGATTGCTTATCTTCCAGAGATTCATGCAGGCTGGCGAGGGTCAGGTCGAGCTTCTCGGCGTTGTTGTACGAGTAGAGAAGTATCGCAGTGCAGCCGGGGAGCGGTGCGTGGTTTTTTTCACGTCCGTTTTCCAGATCGTAGAGGCGCAAGGTTGCGTTTACAGCCCATGGCGTTTCATTCGCGATCTTGCGGAACATGTACAAGGCTTCGGCTTTTTTGCCCATGCGGTGGAGCGCTTCGGCGTGTCGGTCAAGACACAGTGCCGGAAAAGTCTGGTCAGCAATCTGATATTCGGTGACGGCCTGTTCATAGTTCCCAGCAAGAAAATGGGCGTCTGCCGCAAGTTTGGCTGCGATTGGAATAAGCGGTTTCATGGTGCGCAGTTTGGCAGCCACATGGAGAGCTGTGGCAAAGTCGCAGATGGTCAGGGCGTGGTGGTAGAGCATCCATGCCAGATGACCATTGCCGGGTGCGAGGTCGACTTCTCGTTGTAAAAGTGCGGTGAACGCCTCGTCCGAAAGCGTCTGTTCCATAAGTGCGAGCTTGGCGGTCACCTGATCGCGCGGATCGCTTTTGGTCATGGCCGCTGCCGTGCGTACACATTTGACGGCTTCGGGGGACAGCGTTGGGAGCTGGTTTTCGAATTCCAGCAGGTCGGCAGACAAGACACTGTCCAAGGGATCGGTCAACCAGGCTGCTGTGAACAAAGATTTGGCCAGGCCATAGAGGGCTGGAGCTTGATCTGGCGCTGTGTTGGCCGCAGCTATGGCAACGCGAGCTGTTTCCGCAAGGTGGTGCTTACCGCTGGATGCGACAAGGAGTCGGTAGCGAACATCGGGCGGCAGTGAGGCGAGAAGGTGGCTCATGATGCCTCTTTTTCTGGAAAATGTTGGGTAATCCACGCGTCCATGATGGCGGCCAGAGAGTCATTGCCAGCGTCATTGGCCCGGCTCATTATGCCTCTGGCCTGTGCGCGGAGAGAGGTGGGGCGTGAGAGAATGGCATCGAGGCGCGTCGTCTGTTCGGCCAAGGCGTCCACCCGAGCTTGATCGCCAGCGCGAAGGGCCGCCTCGTTCATGGCTGCAAAGGTTGGTAGCGTCGGGGAAAAGGCGCTTTTTTGTACCAACGCGGAAAGTTCGCCAGCCATGTCGCCGGAGCTGTTGCAGTGGTCGGCCAGCAACTCCCAGCCTCGTTCCCAGCATGGTTCACGTTGTAGCAATTCGGTCAGGGAAGCAGGGTCGGGCGCTGTGTCCCATGTCGAGTCCATAGCGGTGGACAGGTCCTCGCCGAGCACAAGGTAGGGGTCGAGCCAAGGTGTTAACCGTAGCGCATAGCCGTCGTTTTCAGCGTGGATATTCATGTCCGGCTTAAGCAATTGAGAGCAGCGGCTTCCAAGGAGTCGGCTGTTGTGGACGTCCTGAGCAAATCGCCCGGCGCTTTGCCCGGCAATATGGTGGACGATGGCCTCGGGGGCCACGCTACAATACAATCCCTTCTGGTTCATGCGGGCGCAGAAATCGATATCTTCCATGCCGTTCACGTACCCTTCATGCAGTCCGTCCAGACGCAAGAACAGATCGCGTTCCACAAGAAATGCGGCCATGGTGATGGCTTGGAAACGGCGCTGCTTGGTGACCACGGGATGGTTGGCCGGGAAAAGATGATAGAGATGCACCGATTTGATGGAGTGCGGCACGGTGATACCTAAATGCTGAACGCGTTCGCCGCCCGGATAAAGCAGGAGCGGGCCAGTGGCGCCAAGATCTTGATTGGATTGGAGCAGTTCAAGCGGTGCGGAAAATGGGTCAGACACAGTGATGGTGTCATTGTTCAGCAGGTAGAGATATTTTCCCGAAGCCTGATCCGCGCCGAGATTGATGGCCCGGGCAAAACCGAGATTCTCTTCCTGACGAAGATACCGGAATGAATGACCGAACAGAGACTCTCCGAATCCGACGGCCTCCATGGCGGTTTCGTCGGTGGATGCGTTGTCCACTAACAGAACCTCATGGGGTATCCCGCCGACATGTTCTCGCAACGAAGCAAGGCAATGACGGGTCAACTCCCAGTTGTTGAACACGGGAATAATGGTCGAAATGAGCGGTGTTTCAGCTATGATGTCGATTCTCCAGATATTGCGGTCCCAGTGTGTTTCGAACTATCATGGCCTCCTTGAAAAAGGAAGCAAGCTCAGTAACTCTGCTGAGTGCCGGATGTAGAATGTATTAGCCCTTAAATATGAAGAGGGGCCGCATTCTGACGAATGCGGCCCCACTGAGTGTTTATTTTGATAATTCTTAGAAGCGTTCGAACCCCTCTCCTGCTCCGAGGAGTGACGGCTGGTTGAGAGTTCGGCTGGCAACCACGGTGGTGCGGTTTCTGCCGTTGCCGTTGCCGCCACCGTTCACCTTGAAGAAGGTCATGGCGTGGGCGAGCATCTGGGCCTGGCTCGAGAGCTCTTCGGATGTGGACGCCATTTCTTCGGAAGCCGAGGCGTTGGACTGGATGACTTGATCCAGTTGGCCGATGGAACGGCTGATTTCAGAAACACTCTTGTCCTGTTCGAGGCAACTGGCTGCAATTTCCTGAACCAGTTCTGCTGTTTTGCCAATCTGCGGAACCAGCTCTTCGAGCATCTGGCCCGCCTTGTCGGCAACGCCCATGGATTCTTCGGACAGACTGCCAATCTCTTCGGCGGCTTGTCCGCTGCGTTCGGCCAGTTTGCGGACTTCGGCTGCGACAACCGCAAAACCCTTGCCGTGTTCGCCCGCGCGGGCGGCTTCGATGGCGGCATTGAGGGCCAGCAGGTTGGTCTGGCGTGCGATCTCCTGAATGATGGTGATGCGCTCGGCAATGCTGCGCAGAGCGGTTACAGCCTCGCCAACGGCCTTGCCGCTGTCCTCAGCTCCCTTGGCAGCATCATTGGCAATGGCTTCGGTTTGGTTGGCGTTGTCGGTGTTGGACTTAACGCCTGCACTCATCTCTTCCATGGAGGCAGCAACTTCTTCGATGGATGCGGCTTGTTCCGTGACGGACTGCGACAGGGATTGGGCCGAGGCAGATAATTCCTGGCTGCCTGCGGACACGCTCTCCGTGGCCGAGTTGACATCGCCCACCACATTGTTGAGTCGGTCGGCCATACTTGTTAATGATGCGGCAAGTTGCCCGACCTCGTCCTTCTGGTCGAGGTCCACGGTGGCCCGCAGGTCTCCGGTGGAGACGATTTCGGCAAATTCCATGCCCTTTCTGAGCGGGCCGATAATGCCGCGTGCGATAGCCCCGGCGAGTAAGACACCAAGGATGACGGATATGATGCTGAAGATAATGACGCCGATGAGCGTGTTCGATGCTTCATGCAGCATGGCTTCATCGGTCATGATGTTGTCGGAGATTCTCTCCATGGACTGGTTCAGAATGTCCTGAACCGCATTGAGGGCCGGGATTGTCACGGATGTGTATATGCCTTTAGCCGTGTCATATCCCATCTGGCGTGCATCATTGAGTGCGAGTACGGTGTCGATGGCAGCAAGGGTTTCTTCCGCCAGACCGGATGTAGTGGCGCGGAAAAACTCTTGAGCGCCGCTTTGGTCGAAGCTCGCCAGTTTTTTGTCAATCTCAATAGCTGATGCATGGAGCGCGTTGTGCGGGTCAAAAACGGTTTTGAGCTTTTGGCCGAAATCAGGGTCATCTTTCATCCGCTGTTGTGTTGCAGAGGAATACAGCCACTTGCCGAGTCCGCACTTGCGCGGGTCGGTCTGCACACCAGTAGAAGTGCTGTCCGTATCGATGAGTGCATCCTTGACGACGCCCATCCATGCAAGGTGATCGAGCTTTTTGTCACGGAGAAACGCACCTAGTTCTACATCGGCTGGCGCGTATTCTTTTCCGATCTCAATAGCGGAAGCATGCAGATCGTTATGGTGCTTCTCAATTTTAGCAAGGAGTGGCTTGATGGATGGCACCAATGTCTCGGCGGCCCTGCGCGTATCGCTGTAGTACCATTTGCCGAAAGCGCATTTACGTGGATCGGTTTGTACTTTCAGCGTGTGGATATGGGAATCGGTCAACAGTTGGTTGACTTTTTCCGCCCATTTGAGGTGGTCCACTACTTTTTGGGTAAAATTCCCGCGCAAGGCGTTGCCCGCAATGACTTCCTCGGCGTCACCGACAATGGTATTAATTCCGAATATCGACCACCCGGCCAAGGAGACTAGGAGCAATAATACAGTGCCAAATCCAATGGTGAATTTGACGCAGAGTGAACAATTCTTCCATCCCATGATGAATCCTCTTTGATTATGGTTACCCGCCGACTGCACCTGCACGATCCCCCCCGGATGGTGCTAAGAGCACAGTCTTCAAGTGTTGTCCCTTGAAACAAAAATATAGTCCATTATAATTTTTACAAAAGACTGAAATAATACAATTTCATACCGCGGGAGTCTGAAATGATCTGGCGCATATACCCTTGTTGAGGTTCCTATTTTGACTGAGTTGGCGTAGGGATTTATAGAAGTGAGGGTGTATGCATCGGTTTGCGGTTATTCTGTTGTTTGCCACGATACTATTCGGTTCAGTGGCTTTTGCGGGTCAGGGGAGCGGTTCCCCCGAGTCTGTGTATGTGTTCAAACCCATGGTCAATCTTCGCGATGAGCCGGGGGCGGATAGCGCTGTGCTTGCTTCTCTTGGTCGTAATACCTCTCTTATATGTCTGGGCGCCCGCGATGGATGGCTGAATGTTGTCAAGCCGGGGCATCAATCGGGCTGGGTTCGGGCAGACCTTCTTTCGCACACTGTTATCCATATCCATAAAAATGAACGCCAACTTGTTGTGATGCGTGGTGATATAACTGTGCTGACGATGCCCGTGAATCCTGGGGAAAAGGGGTTGGGTGATGGTCGGTATTTCGCTGTGCCGAGCGGCAAACGACTTGTACTCTCATGGCCCAATCGACAGGATATTCGAATATATCTGATAAATGGAAAGATGGACTATATCGCGTACCAGAAGGTGATCCTTGGCGGGGCTAAGGCTGTTGGCGGTGACGGGCTTTCCCTTTGCTCAGACGCTGTCAGCGACAAATCCTGTGGAGTGGTGCTGTCACCCGGTGATTTTTCCCGGTTAATGGCCGAAATGCCAGGTGGGGCGCGGGTGGAGATATACGCAAATAGTGACGCTGATCGGGATATAAATAGACCTGACGAATTGTCTCAGCGCATCCACATGGGGGCGTTGGAACAGCTTAAGCGTTCAGCAGCAGGGCTGAGCTCTTACAGTCGGGCGCCTTCAATCGACTACCCCGGCGGTGATATTCAGCCTGATTTCGCAGCCTCAGCGGATATAGTTATCCGCGCTGTACGACATGCAGGGCTTGATCTTCAGGCCTTGGTGCATGAGGACGTTTTATTGCATCCTGATCGATATTTTGAATTGAATATGGGGATCGATGATTTTGCTTCACATCGTCGTGTGCCGGTTTTGTTTGAATTTCTCAGAGGTAATGCCATGTCTTTACCTGTGGATATCGAAGGTAATCCTTTCGGATTCGAGGCCGGGGATATTGTTGTCTTTGCTACAGGTTCGGCTGGCGAGAATGTGCCGGACAGAGTCGGTGTGGTGGACGATACGTTCAATGCAGCCGGACATCCTTTGGTCATCGCTGTGTGGGATATGGGGCAGACGACAAGTCGAATGGATTTGTTAGGGCGAAAAAACAAGAAGGTTGTCGGTCACTTTCGAATGACACATCTATTTGATTATCAATAACATTTCACTGACGATATGTCAGAGGCGCGAGATGGGTGTGTTGCTTATTTCGATCTGAATCGTTTGAACTCAGACAAAGCGCGGCTTTGAGCCATGAGGCGAACGCTGTCAATGAGTTCAAAATTGTCCATGAGCAAATTGACGATATTGCCATCCAAATATCCGGAATCGACCATGGAGTCGAGGACCGAATGGACCTTTTTCGGAGGCATGCCGTCGCGGTAGGGGCGGTCTTCGGAAATGGCGGTGTAGACATCGGCCACTGCCAGTATTCGGCTTCCCTTGGATAAGTTGGTTTCATCCAAGCCGTGAGGATATCCTTTGCCGTTGAGTCGCTCATGGTGCTGGCATGCCCAGTCACTGATATTTTCCAATCCGGGTACAGATCGAAGCACGTTCTCGCAGACCGAGGCGTGGTTTTGCATGGTGGAATATTCTTCAGGTTCCAGTTTTGCTGGTTTGTCGAGTAGTCTGACAGGTACGGCCAGTTTGCCGATATCATGCAGGTTACCAGCCAGTCGCATGCGCCGCTGGTCCCGTTCACTCATTCCGGCCAGCTTAGCCAGTTGTACGGCTGTTTCAGCAACACCCTGAGAATGGGTCGCGGTATGGCGGCTTCTGAAATCGATGATTTGTGAGAAGAAGCGGGAAAAATCCAGAAGTTGATCCTGCGGGATATATTGGTCGTGGAATCCGGTGCCTATGATCTCACGCATGGGGCTTTCTTTGTCTTCCATGCGGTCCCAGAACATCGGCTCTTTCGAAACTTCCATAAAAGCATCGATGGCATCTTCTGCATATAGTACGTGAGAGTAATTGCTGATGGCACTTCGGATGTGTTCCCTGTCAAAGACCTTTATGCCAACTTTCCCAAGAATATCTACGCGGTCCATCAGGTTCAGAACATTTGAGAGAAAGAGTGTTTCCTTCGCAATCTCCCCGGGGTTGTCTTGTAAGTCTTGCCATGGCGTGTGGTGATGCAGGACCATCTGAGACGATCTGTGAAGTAATGGATGTTCGCGCAGCAGGCGGTATCCGACAAGAGAGTGTTCGGTGAGATCCGCGTCAAAATCCAGCCCGTCGAGTTTGAGATCCAGAGAAAATGCGCCGATGTCATGGAGCAGGCCCGCCATGATCAAATCTGTGGTGTTGTCGCTATCGAGACCGAGGGTGGTGGCGATGGACGCGGACGCAACGGCCACTCGTCTATGGTGGCCGGTAACCGAAGTGCTGACATAGTCCAAAGCACTGGAAATTCCATGTATCAAATCGAGAAGGTATACGTTTTCCATCTGTCTCTTCCGAAGGTGTGGCGACGTGAGTATTTCATTCTTCTATGGCTGGCATTCCGCAGGTTTATCCTGTGGAATAAAATATTATCGAAAACAAAAGCGATTAGCTATCAAAAAAACGCAAAATCAAAAAAATGGGCGAAAAATGCGTCTGCCTGCATATTTTTATGTTGTTCGCCCGTACCACTCCCTCCTCCGCTCGGTTCTCAAATCCTGTCAAGAGGAAAAGTTATGCCTTTCCCACCCGTTTTCATCCCTCTGACACCCGTTGTCGGTTTGGGGTGAAAACCGGGGGTATGCTCTCGACAGTCCCAAACAGCTCCGGGGATTGAATGTCGAGCTGCAACATTAAAAAAAGGAAATGATATGGCAACGAGTGTAATTGAAATATGCAACAACGCGCTTTTGGATCTCGGTGAAGACGTGATTATGTCTCTCAGCGACGAAGGCAAAGCCGCTGGACTCTGCAATCATCGCTGGCCCGCTGTCCGCGACGCTGTACTACGAGCCCACCCGTGGAATTGCGCCATGACTCAGGCTGAGCTGGCTTCTGTGACCGCCGCTCCGCTCTGGAAATGGGAATACAAATACACCCTCCCTACCGACTTTCTGCGCATCGTCCAGATCGTCGGTCAAGGCGGCACCGAAATCGCCGACTGGGAAATCCAAGGTGGCATTATCCTCTGCAACGAGGACGCACCCATCTACATCTCATATGTACGCCGTGAAACCGATCCAAAGAAATTTGACGCACTCTTGGATGAAGCCCTGTCCGCACGACTGGCCGCGACGTTAGCCTACCCCCTGTCCGGCTCAACCTCGCTCGCCCAGTCATACTGGTCGTTCTACCAGGAAAAACTCACCGAAGCCCGGGGCGTGGATGCTCGCGAAGGTGTCCCAGAGTCATTCTCCCCCAATGGCTGGCTCGGCGCCAAAATGGGCCAACGGTAACCCCCATCATCAGCCCCCTTGGACGGTATGGATGCCTTTTTCATCTATGCCATTCAGGGGGGCCTCCGGCGGCCCTACCGGGGGTCGCCTTCCGCGGGACAAGGACGCTGTCCTTGACCTGCCAAAGGGCGAGCCCCTTTGGAATCCCATCTCGCCTTTGGCGAAAGGTGCCCATAAAGCGAAAAAGTTGATGTGAAGAACATCAGATTTTTCGCTTTATGGGCGAGTGGGTTTTGAGAAAGAGGTGTAACCAATCGTGCTTCATGTGCTCCTGCCTGCCTTCATCATCTCCATTCCTTCCAAAGCCTTGCGAAGCCCACTAAATACGGGTAGAGATAACACAGAATTGAGGCTCTCTCTTCACAACTGCAACCACCATTATTATCAATGCCCAAACTGAAAACGCTCCTCATTCATCCGGACCCGGAAGTTCGTAGCGCCCTGCGCGACGTGCTGGAAGAGGTTGCCTTTGTGCAAGTGCTGGGCGAGGCCGTGACCGCTTTCGAGGCTATGGAGTTGCTTGAGGCGATTCCGTACGGCGTGTTTTTCGTCGGTACCGATCTGCCGGGTGACGCATCCGGTATCGAGATGGCGCAGATGTTGGCGGGTCGCAAAAACAAGCCCGCGCTGGTGTTCATCTCTGATTCCGAGGCTAAGGCGTATGCCGCCTTCGAGTTGGGAGCCACCGACTATCTGCTCTGGCCGCCCGCAGCGGGGCGCATGGCCCGTACCGTGGACAGATTGCAGAGTTTCAAATCCAAATTTCGTGAAGTGCCGCCGCCCAACAGCTACACCGTGGACGAACCTGTTGTGGACGAGAGTAACGACGAAGAGACCGTGCAGCTTCCCCTGCGCGACGATGAGCAGGATTCTTTCCTGGCCGCACTCAAGGCTGCGTGGGATCAGACCGCCAACCGGCGTCCGGAAATCGAGAAGCTCGCCGTGACTCAGGATGGCCGGACTATCCTTATTCCTTACGATCAGATCATTTTTGTCGAGGCGTTTGAGGATTACTCTTACGTCCATACGGCCAATCAGAAATTTCTCTCGTCCCATCGGCTCAAGAATCTGGAAGATCGGCTGGGGCCGCATCGTTTTTTCCGTGTGCATCGCAAGTATTTGGTCAATCTGGACATGGTCACCGAGATCGCCAGTATGCCCGGTTCCAACTTCATGTTGCGTACCGCAGGCCGTACTCGTATCGAGCTGCCCATCAGCCGTCGACGCATCGCAGAATTGAAGAAAATTATCGGACTGTAACCGTTCATCCTGTCGCTTGTACCGCTGACCGAATAAGGCGGGTGTTGCGGCGGGAGTTTGCTAAGAAATAGACTCGCTGAACCGGACTTCCGGTTACATGATGCGAGGAGGATAATATGGATCAGTCAGGCGCACTTGACAGTTTGCTACAAGAGGAGAGGGTTTTTCGCCCGCTCCCGCAGTTGGTTATTGAGGCCAACGTCAATCCCCAGGAGTTGGATGCGGCGCATAAACTCGCCCGCATGGATTCCCTGAGCTACTGGGAAGAAGCTGCTGATGAA
>JAFLJT010000242.1 GCA_022712855.1 Pseudodesulfovibrio sp.
CCATTTATTACAAATGCAGACACAGAATTGATAGTAAAAGCAATGGCTTTAATCTCTTTAGAGAAATTAAATGATGCCATGTTCGTTGTCTCATCAATTCAGCAAGATGCGGTTCGTTTTTTCTGGATTTCAGTCCTTGAATTTATTCAGTTTGGGGAACAACCATCATCACTTACTACATTAACTGATGGCAATTACCTGAAGGCTAACGCTTTTTGGGAAGGCAATCTGCTAGCCCCCTACTCTGCATCGCGATCTGCATGGGTACTTGGCAATCCCGATTCGGTCCCCTGGACTAAATTCCGAAATAACCTACTCGCCATGCCTGTAGATGAAGCCGGAAAAGCGATTGATAACGAACTTGGCTCAATGTTAATATCTGAAGAGACAGCCGGATTACTCAACAACTTGAAACTCGCTCTTTCAATGGCGAATGGCGATTTTATCAACAGCGCAAATACTTGGAATAAAATAGAAATTAAAGAACTTCCCCTAGCTCTTCAATTAGCAGGGGTCCTCCTCTTCAAGGAAGACTTTAACAAAGTACTTCCTGAGAAGCCGGCGCAAGCATTCACTGTGTACCCGATTTTCGTTGCCCTATCAGGTGCAGCTGGACATGATTTGACTGAATCCAATGAAGCACCGTTTTGGATATCAGCGCCACAAAATAAACTGAAGAATTTGTCTCAGCGTGACTACCCCATGGACAAACTGTTGCTCCTTGCCTACTGGCAGCAGCAATTCGCTAAAAAGCAAACTATGGAGCTGGCAAAGCGTTCTGCTTTCCTTTTTAACGACACTTCATTTGGTATTGATAGCCTGCTCTACCTCGCCGATCAGTCGGTTCGGGCCAAAAAACTTCAATTGGGCGCATTCTACCTTAACAGGCTCAGCCTCGATGCGTTGAACCCAACGCATGCAATGGCTTGGCTTGACGTGAAAACAAGGCTTGAGCTTGATTCTGGCCAAATTGACACAGCCCTTAAGACATTCAAGCAAATGACCGAGTCGGATATCGAAATACCGGTGATGACACGGCTTCGTATGGCCCTGATTTATCAACAACGACGTGACTTTGATGCTGCACGCGAACAGCTTCTGGTCATGTGGGAAAACCGCGCGACTATGACAACCACCCTTCAGGCTGAGACTTTGTTCTGGCTTGGCGAAGGCGAGCAGGCGTTACGTAAATCGGACAAGGCTCTGAACTACTACCTCCACCTTGCCTGGCAGTATCCGCAAGAAAACATCTGGGCCCTTACAGCCATGTATCGGGCATCACTCATCTACGAGAAGCTCGGTAAGTACGACACCGCCAAACGCCTGCTTAAGACGGTTATAAAACGTGCGGACAGAAAAGAGCAACGCGAGGCAGCCAAGGCACGCATCGCTGCCATAGACAAAAAGATGGGCAAACAGAAAAGCAGCAAGAAGAATAGCGTATTAGTTTACCCGTTCTAAAGCAGTAAAACCAAGAGCGCCCAAAGGATATTGTCATCCTTTGGGCACTCTTTTTTTTGTGCAATTTATATTATCTTTAGGCGATAATCTCTTGGATTATTTTCTGTTCTTCTTGAGAAAACTCCAGATTATCAATGGCCTTCACATTCTCCTTAAGTTGTTCAGGAGAACTTGCGCCGATGAGAACTGACGTAATGCGATCATCTCTCAACAACCACGCGAGTGCCATTTGAGCAAGACTTTGGTCGCGTTTCTCAGCGACCTTGGCCAAGACCTGAATCTTGGGAAGATACTCTTTTACGCTGTCCGACTCCAAATGTGAGTTAGCGTCAGCGGCACGGGAATTTTCAGGAATGCCATTTAAGTAACGATTAGTTAACAGCCCCTGAGCCAGTGGCGAAAACGCAATCATTCCTATGCCTTCATCGCCGATCAGGTCCAACAAACCATCTTCAACCCAGCGATCGAACATGGAGTACCGTGCTTGATGGATCAGGCACGGTGTCCCCAATTCCTTGAAGAGTTTCAATGCTTCTGCCGTTTGTGTGTCACTATAGTTGGAAATCCCCACATACAGAGCTTTCCCTTGTCGGACAATGCTGTCCAGGGCACCAACCGTCTCTTCAATTGGCGTCTCTGTATCTGGAAAGTGGTGATAATAAAGATCCACATAGTCCAGATTCATACGCTTAAGCGATTGATCCAAACTGGAGACCAAATATTTCCGAGACCCGCCGTATCCATATGGGCCGGGCCACATATCGTATCCTGCCTTGGACGAAATGAATAACTCATCCCGGTATGGTCGAAAATCCAAATCAAGAATACGCCCGAGAGTCTCTTCAGCAGAACCATACGGAGGCCCGTAGTTGTTCGCCAAATCGAAATGAGTAATTCCCAGATCGAATGCTGTCCTCAAAATATTTCTGCATTCCCCAAAATTATCGAACTGGCCAAAGTTATGCCAAAGGCCGATTGAAAAGGCTGGCAATTGTACACCACTGCGTCCACACTTACGATATGGCATATTTTCATAACGGTCGGCTTCTGGCACATATGCAGCGAAGGGAGCATGGTCATTAGCTTTCATAACAGACCTCAAAGAGTAGTTGAGCTAGAATAAGTATTTCAGTCATTAACGCACCGCATTCTTCAACAAGGCATGTGCAAAGCTACTCTGTTTTCTCTATGAAAACAATGAGCTCTCAATAACGTACAAAAGAATCCCCGTTGATAAATAGATATCAGCGGGGATTTCTTTTGTGCGGACAATCGAAAGTAAATCGAGTGCAGAAAAACCAAAAGAGGAAGGGTTGCAGCTTGTTAGCTGCAACCCTTTTAAGTCGTGGTGCCGAGGGGGGGATTCGAACCCCCACAGAATTGCTTCCACTAGCCCCTCAAGCTAGCG
>JAFLJT010000057.1 GCA_022712855.1 Pseudodesulfovibrio sp.
GGAAGTGGTGCGGCGGGTTCTCAAGGGAGAAACCGGAGCCAAGCTCAAGGCGTATCAGGAAACATGTATGCGTTGCGGCCTCTGCTCTCAGGCATGCCACTACTACGTTTCGCACGACAATGATCCCAGCTATTCGCCCGTGAGCAAGGCCACGGAAACTATCTATGAATTGATGGAGAAGAAGGGAAAGGTCTTCCCGTATCGCATCTACCAGATGGCGCAGATTGCCTTCACCGAATGTAACTTGTGCAAGCGCTGTGCGCATTACTGCCCGGTTGGTATTGATACCGGCTACGTTATGACCATCATGCGCCGCATCTGTTACCTGCTCGACGTGGTGCCGCTGTACATTCGCGACACCGCCCATTCCCACGCCTCAACCATGAACCAGATGTGGGTCAAGGATGATGAGTGGATCGACTCCCTGCAATGGCAGGAAGACGAAGCGCGTGACGAGTTCCCCGACTTGCGTATCCCCCTCGATAAGGAAGGCGCAGACGTTTATTACTCGGTCATCGCACCGGAACCCAAGTTCCGTACCCAGCTCATCTATCAGGCCGCAGCCATCATGCATCAGGCTGGCGTTGACTACACCATGCCCGCCGGACCTGGTTGGGATAACTCCGACATGTGTATGTTCATCGGCGATTTTGAAAATATGGGCCGCCTCAAGCGTTCCCACTTCGAATCAGCGCAGAACCTGCGGGTCAAGCGTATCGTCATGGGCGAATGCGGCCATGCCTTCAGGTCGGTCTACGACATGGGCAACCGCTGGCTCGGTTATAAGGATTCACCCGTTCAGGTAGTCCACGCCGTGGAATTCTACTGGGAACTTCTGACGCAGGGAAAGATCAAGATCCCCAAGAAGTTCGACAAGCCTGTCACCATTCAGGACCCGTGCAACATCATCCGAGGCAAGGGTCTCATGGACAAGCTGCGCGACGTCACCCACATGCTCTGCGACAACGTCGTGGAGATGACTCCCAACCGCGAACACAACTACTGCTGTTGCGCAGGTGGCGGCGTCATCAACTGCGGTCCCCCGTTCAAGGGAACACGCATGACAGGCAACCGGGTCAAGGCTGATCAGCTTGCTGCAACTGGTGTCGAACACGTCGTGATTCCGTGCCACAACTGCCACGGTGGTCTGGAAGACATCATCCAGCACTACGACCTCGGCATGCACGGAAAGTTCCTCGGCGATCTTATCTATGAACTCATGGAAAAGCCGGAAGGCATGTAAGGAGGACAGCCATGTCTACGAAACAAAACACACGGCTGGCAGCCTCCATGGCGATCATCATCGCTCTGGTTGTTGTCTACCTCGCACCCACTGCCTTCTCGCAGGACGACATGACCGAAGTCCCGACCTCGGCATTCGTCAAACTGGAACGGCCCATCGTCGCTTTCGAGCACGATACGCATAATGAGAAGGCTGAACTGGAAGACTGCGTTGTCTGCCATCACAGCAAAACCGACGCTGGCCTTATGGACACAGAGAATTCCAGTGAAGGCGAGTCCTGCGACTCCTGCCATCCGGTAACCCCGGAAAACGGCGAGACACCGCTCATGCGCGCCTATCACAGACAATGTGCCAACTGCCATTCCACGAGCCTCAAGGGACCAGTGGTTTGCGGCGAGTGCCACGCCAAGTAACGCGGAAATAACGGAGAAGGCCATGAACAGAACACAGCTTGCACGCAACGGGATGCTCATCTCGGATCAGGGTAACGAGGTTTCCGAACCTCTGGCCTCCCTGGCGGGCAAGGTGACGCTCGAAAAGGGATACTCGCTCCGCTCATTCCTCGAAATGATGACGCGCTATCCTGTCTTCCAGCCTCTTAATGTGTTCATCGTGCCGCTCATGGAAGAGTGCGCGGATTGTCCCGATTCCGGGTGTCGATCCGACGGACTCACACACATGGAACTGGTCAAGAAGGTGGAGATGGTCGGCTTTCCGGGCGAACCCCGGTTCAACATCCTCTGCACACTCTTCGGGTTCTACAACGACACGGAACAGGAGCTTCGGCTCTTCCAGATGGATTCTCTTCTGGACGTTCCCATTACACTTGGAAAGTTGAAGCACACCGTCTTTGGAGACAGTGTGAATGTCATGGAATTCGAGACGGATTACAGCCTCTTTGAATTCATAGAGGGAGTCGCTTGGGAATTCGGTTTCCAGCGTTTCCCGGAACATTGTAGCATTAGGGGGTAGCATGTTTGACAAGATCATGTTCGCAACCAGTGGCTCACCCGTATGCGATAGCCCGGCAAAGATCGCATTTGACCTCGCAGAACGCGAAGATGCTGAACTCATGCTCTTTCATGTCCTTGGAGTCCCATCCAGAGGCTTTAGCGTGGAGGTCACAGACGTTCGTACTGGTGACAGGGAAACTCTTGGCGAAGACTACGAGTCTTGGGTCAAGGAAGAACTGCAAAACACCTACGACAACCAACTCAAGCTCTACGGCGACAAGACCCGCATCATGACCACGGTCGGTGTTCCGGCCACGGAAATTCTGCGCCTTGCTCGTAAGGAAAGCACCGACATGATCGTCATGGGTGCCAATACACGCCCCGAAGATGGCGGCGGACGCTTCCGCAACATCATGGGTAACACCATGCTCACCGTGTCCAAGCGCGCACGCTGTCCGGTCCTTATCGTCAACCGCCCGTGTAACACCTGTTGGAATCTCTTTTCCTCCATCGTGTACTGCACGGACTTCACCAAGGCCGCGGACCACGCCTTTACCTTCGCCTACAAGGTTGCCAAGGATATCGGTTGTCCGCTGCACATCTTCCATGCGGTGAATCTGCAATCCGGCGAGCTGGGCGGCAAGCCCACGCAGGCCATGATTGAAGCAGAGATCGAATACGCCAAGAAGAAGATTGGCGAGAAGTATCTCTCCCAGATCAGCGATGACTTCAAGATGGTCGAAGTGGATGTACGCGAAGGTGTCCCCCATGTGGAAATCCTCAAGTACGCTCGCGAAAAGGAAGGCGATCTGGTCGTCATGGCGCATCATTCCAAGCATGTGAAGGGCGAAGATGCCGAGATCGGCACAACCCTGGAAGAGGTGGTCCTGCGCTCTGCCTGTCCGGTGGCGAGTGTGAATCACCCTGATTGGATTACTGACTAGATCAGGCGGCACAACGCCATGACAGATCAAACCAATCGAGTGCTGGTAGTGGATGATGAGATGAACATCCGGCTCTTCCTCAAAACGCTGCTTGAAACCAGCGGATATGAGCCGCACCTGGCCCGCAACGCCCAAGAGGGGCTTGAGCGAGCCTGGGAGCTGAAACCGGATTTGATCATTCTCGATGTGATGATGCCTGGAGAGGGGGGATTGGTCATGTATCAGGGATTGCAGGAAGATGAGGAGCTGAAAAAGGTTCCGGTGATCATGCTCTCCGCAGTGGGGGCCGACACCTTCAAGCACGCCCTGAAGATCATGGGTGTTGGGAAATCCAACTACCCGGACCCCTTCGCCTACATCCAGAAGCCGCCCAAACCGGCAGAGATACAAGCGGTCATCGAACATGCGCTCCGAGCGAAACAATAGAGCCAAGTATGCAATATAGAATAACCATGCTACAACAATCCGGGGATTTCCCCGCCGACCACCGGTTGCTATCCGGTGGTCGGGAACAGACAAACACGAGGGGGTCGAACCATGTCTCGTAAGATTCTGATCATCGACGACGATCCATATATCGTCAAATATCTCCAAGACATCCTTCAAGATGATGGGTTTTCAACCTGCACGGCATCCAATGTCGAAGAGGCGATAACTCTGCTGAAGGATGAAAAGCCTGACCTGATCACGCTTGATCTCGAAATGCCCAACGAATGGGGCCCGAGATTCTATCGCAAGATGGTTCAGGACCCTGAATACAAGGACATCCCGGTCATCGTGGTCAGTGGCCTTTCAGGCATTCATCTGGCCATCAAGAACGCGGTCGCGTCCTTCAAGAAGCCCTTCAATCCTCAGGAACTCCTCGCAGCGATCCGCAAGACGTTGGATTCCTAAGGTAAAGCTAATGCCACCCCAGGCGGGATGCCCCTCCCGCCGGGGTGCGTCTGTTGCTTCCGCTTCTTTTTTTGGGAGGGGAGGGAAGAGATGTGGAGGCTGCTTTTGGCAGCTGATGAAGAATTGGGTGACAGCTCAAGACTGAGCAACTTCAGTCGAAGACTCCCTCCATGGCCTGCCAGCCGGGCCGACTTTTTTTGGCTGAGCCGCCACAAAAAAAGTAGCAAAAAAATGTCGGCTTTTAAGACGTAGAGCTTGGCCGCCCGGCATTCGCAGATCAAGAATCTGATCCACGCAGCGTCGGCTCCATCCTCGGAGTGTCAAACGCACTGCAAATCAAATATATTGTGGGCCGTCCAAAATCGTGCGGGCCCCGGTAATAAAGCCGCCGCCACTCCGTGGTCAGCTTCTAAGCCTTGCGAATGAAGGGCTGGTGTTGGGCGTTGGCAACGACATATGAACACTACAATTAGAATTACATTCATATAATTACGCATTAAATTCAGACATGTCACAGTAGGTTCGTTGACATGATATAGACATGCGCTATACTCTTGTTTCAAGATTTGAACTCAAGGAGAATAGAATGAGACTCTATGTTACCCACCCTGGAACTGGGAAAAAAATATATATTAAAACTGAGGCAAGAAAACGAGTCGAACTCGCACAAGAACTTGGTTCACCTGACTTTCTTTCTGAAGGAGAACGTTTTTCAGTAAATGAAGTTACTGCTGAACCATTTGAGAAGACAGCTCCTGCTATGGCTCTTGGTGGTGTCGTTGGGGTTGTTGGAGGGGTTCCAGGCGTTATTCTTGGGGGGATTCTCGGTGGGCTATTCGGCAAGCTTTCTGAAACAGATGATCAAGAAAAAGCTAACTCCTTTAATAGGAGTGAGCATGTCGTTTAACAACAGAACAATAATTTTTATCTGTATTTTCATTGTAATTTTAACGTTATGCACAGCTTGTGTTTTCAACACAGACGATTTGGTGGAATATGTATATAAAATTATAACATGGCCTCATGCTAATAAAATCTTATGGATAGCTGTTATTACCACCTTCGCTACCCAATTCATTGTAAACTTGTTCGATAAAAAAAAGCATGACCTGTTTATATGGAAAATTTTTAAGAAATTTACCGAACCACTATATTCAATTCCGACATTTGGTATTGCTGCAACGACATCGCTTGCATTATTTAAGGGTTTTTATCTTCAGGTTATTATGGATAAGGGAAAGTATTTCAACGAACTTGAGACTGTTGACCTTTGGTCTCTCGGAATAGTGTCTGGTTTTTTGTTGTTCTACTCTTTGTACTCAATTGTTACGGCTTTACTACAAACAGCTTCGAAATTTACTTCAAGAGAAGTAAAAGCTGCTCCATAATCATCCCCCCCCCAAGGAGTTTGTAGTTATTCCTTCAACGTCCACACCAGCCCTTATTTGCAAAGCCTTAGAAGCTGACCATACGGTGAAGGCGGCTTTGTTTCCGGGACACGCACGTCCTCGGACGGCCCTCAATTGTTTTGATTTGCAGGGCGTACCCCACTCCGACGGTGGAGCCTTTGCTGGATGGATCAGATTCTTAGCGGCAAATGCGAGGCGGAAAAGCTGTCGTTCTTAAGGGCACTTTTTGGGCCCTTTTTGCTGCTCTTCAGGCAAAAAGCGCCTCGCCGTAAAGGCGAAACACGATTTAACGATAACCCGCTGAGCCTTCACCGCGGACGCGCTACGAATGGTGTAATCTCGTACCGAATTAGGGGGACAGCTACCTATTAAGAAGTACCTGGTATTCTCCCACCCAACGACCAACACCAGCCCCGTCTGGGAAGACATGGAAGGAGTCTTCGACTGAAGTTGCTCAGTCTTGAGCTTTCACCCGATTCTTCATCCCGCTGAAAGCGGTCACTATCTTCTCGAAAGGAAAGTTCGATTTTAGTTCACAAACTGTTCACTAAAAATGCGCTCTTCCAAAGAATGATCAGGATCAAAAAGAATACGAGCGGGGCGGGAATGGTCTTCAGCCACGGTGATGTGGGCGACCTCGCGAACTTCAAATGAGTCGGCAGATGCACTGACAGGGCGACGTTTGGGATTGAGAATCTCGAATTCGACCGTGACGGAATGCGGCAACAACGCACCATTCCAACGCCGAGGCCGGAAGGGGCTGACTGGCGTCAAGGCCAGAACGTTCGAGCCAAGCGGAATGATGGGGCCGCGGGCAGAAAGATTGTACGCCGTCGACCCTGCCGGGGTCGCGACCATGATGCCGTCACAAACGAGGTTGTCGAGGCGTTCCTTGCCATTGATGAGCACGCGGATGTTAGCGGATTGCTGCGAGTAACGCAGCAGGGCGACCTCGTTGAAGGCGAGGGCGGTGAACCGTTGACCCGCGACATTGGTCGCCGTCATCAACAATGGATTGAGCGTCTGACTCTGGGCGCTATTGAGCCGCTCAAGCAACCCGTCCACATGAAATTCATTGAGTAGAAAGCCGATAGTGCCGCGATTCATACCGTAGATGGGCAACCCCGTATCCACCTGCTCGTGCACCGTCGAAAGAAGAAATCCATCCCCACCAAGGGCGATGATGACATCCGCCTCGGCCACGGGAACCAACGGGCACGCCGCAGCCAACGCCTCAAGCCCCTTCTGAGCCCGAGGCGACCGCGAAGCCACACAAGCAATCTTCTCCATCTTCTTCTCAATCATAAATATCTTCCACGATTAACAACGAAACAAAAGGCTACCACCCACTCTCGCGAAGCGCACCAAAAAGTTT
>JAFLJT010000183.1 GCA_022712855.1 Pseudodesulfovibrio sp.
CTTATTTGCTCAACTCGCTATTTAATTGTCAAAGAACATTTCGTTCGTTCTCTTAAAGAACAACCCGCTGTCAGGCAGGAAGGGCAAGCTACTGATTTCGCTCATCCCCGTCAACACCTTTTTGCAACTTTTTTCATCGTCATTTTCAGTGTCGTTCCTACCCAGAGGCAGGAGGGGGAAACTAGGCGTTTCGCTCGTCCCCGTCAACACCTTTTTGCAACTTTTTATTCGTCGCTCTCGATGTTAACTATTCGTTATATTTAAGAAAGAACAAGCCACCCGGTTGACCCTGTCGGGCTTTCCCGTGTGGCGAAAGGAGGTTCTATGGGAAACGCTCTGGCAGGTCAAGGGGTTTATCAAACAAAAGTGAAATACACGGAGAACAAACCCATTCAAACACTATTCTTTGGCCAGAAAGCGTTGCTACGACTAATCTTCTGTCATAATCAGCTAAATCACTATAAAACTCTGCCTCAAGAAGGCCCGTATATATACACTTATAAAGGGGTCGCGCATCAATCGCGAGCATGGTAGTGACTCCCCTTCGGATCACATTTTGTTCAGAGGAGAGATTTCAAGGCATGCGCATACCAGCTAGGTTCGGACTTATCTTCGGTTTCACAGGGCTCATCGTGGTTTTTGCCACCCTGATCATCCTGTCTTCATCATGGACTTCACGGTCTGCGCTTTCCAAACACGCCCGCAGCATCATGGAGAACATCGCATCGTACACCATCGATAAATCCATCAGCCATCTAGAACCAGCGCGTAATGCTGCCAAGTTGACGCTTGGGCTTTCCAAAAATGACATCGTCGACGGCAATCAGGCCAACACCATGGCCGCCTACCTTTACGAACAGTTGTACCTCTACCCCCAGTTCTCTGCCCTTCTCTTCGGAACAGCATCTGGCGATTTCATCATGGCCTCTCGCTACAACAAATTGGAAGAGGGCGGCTATTTCACTAAGATCATCCACACCAAAGGTGGAAAGCGGACCGTCCAACTGGTGTACAAGTCATCCACCGGGCATCTCATCCGACACCAACAGGACCCCACTGACGAATACGACCCACGCACACGTCCATGGTTCAAAGAAGCGAAACGCGCAAACAAGCTGATCTGGACCGACCCATACATTTTCTACACCAGTCAGAAGCCAGGCATTACGGCAGCCAGCCCTGTACACGACAATCTGGGCAACTTCGTTGGCGTGGTTGGCGTGGACATCGGCATCGATAGGCTTTCTACCTTTGTCTCACAGCTCAAGATCGGAACCCACGGGCGAGCCTTCATCATGAGTCAGAGTGGCGACATCATCGCTTACCCCGACGCAGAGAAGATCCTCAAGACCGGACCCAACGGCAAGCCCCGCTTGGCCAAGATCATCGAGCTGGACGACCCCGTGACCAAAGAAGCGTTCCTCTCGTTGGGGCTGCCCTACGACAAGCTCTATCTCAGCGAATCAAAATTCACCACGTTCGAAGTGGACGGGAAGAAATACAATGCCATGTTCACGCCGTTCGCAGCGAACCAATGGCCATGGATCATCGGCATATATATGCCTGAGGATGATTACCTCGGCTCCATCAAAGAGAACCGAACCATCAATATCCTCATTGCGGTGGTCGCGGTCTTCATCGCCCTGATCATCGGGTTGATCGTTGCACGCAAGCTGAATATGGCCCGCATGACCGCTGAAATTGCGGACACAGCCAAGAGTCAGTTCCTGGCCCGTATGAGCCATGAGATCCGCACCCCCATGAACGCCATTCTCGGCGCGGGAGAACTGCTCTCCGAGACAAAGCTCTCCGGCAATCAAAAGAGATACGTCTCTATCTACCGTAGTGCGGGCGAACATTTGCGCGATCTCATCAGCGCGGTCCTCGACATCTCCAAGATCGAAGCCGGGAAGCTCAAACTGGAAACCATCCCCTTCAACCTCCACACGCTCATCGAAAACACGTGCGAGGTCTTCTCGCTGGAGGCGCAGGATAAAGCGATCAGGATCAGTTGTTCCATGACGACTGGTACACCCGAGCATCTCATGGGCGATCCCACGGCCCTCAAGCAAATACTGGTCAACCTCATTGGCAATGCCATCAAGTTTACCCCGGCTGGATCTATCACCGTCACGGCAAACGCCATTGCCCGCAGGTCGGCCAGCAACGTTCCTGATTGGGTCACCATCGAATTTTCGGTCACCGACACAGGCATCGGCATCGCACCGGCAAAACAGGCAGCGGTGTTCGAACGCTTCACTCAGGAGGACGGTTCCACGTCGCGCAAATACGGCGGCTCCGGTCTTGGTTTATCCATCAGTCGTAGCCTGGTCACTCTCATGGGCGGCGAAATGACGCTGACGAGTGAGCCGGGGCATGGCAGTACTTTTGCCTTCACCACCCTGTTCCCCATGGACCCTCATTTCGGCGCTGCTGTGGAGGTCAAAGACCCAGCCAAGTACGTGAAACCGAGCCTCGGCGGACCAAGGCGCATTCTCCTGGTGGAAGACGATGAACGCAACCGCCTGCTGTTCACCATGTTCCTTAAAGACATTCCACACACACTGGACACCGCCATCAGTGGTGAAGAAGCGCTGACAAAGCACTTCAATGATCCATATGACCTGATTCTCATGGACATCGAAATGCCAGGGATGGATGGATACGAAACGACAGAGGCAATCCGAGAACGGGAAAAACAAGAGAAATGGGACGTCACGCCGATTATTGCGGTCACGGCCCACGCGCTCAAGGAAGCCGAAGACAAAAGTCGCGAAAGCGGCTGCACTGGCTACCTTGCCAAGCCCGTGACCAAAGCCAATCTCCGCTCAACGATAGAAGAATATCTCGGCGTCTCTCTTGACCAAAAAACAACGAGATAATACCCATACGAGATACCAATCCAGATTCAGGAGATACCATGAGACAGACTTTAGTCGCCCTTTCCATATTCGTCGCCCTCACCATATGCGCCTTCGCCAGCCCGGCTTACGCAGCGCAGGACTCTCTGCCGCCCACATCGTGGAAAAAAGACGGCCCGCAAGCGCACATTGAACGCGGCCTCGACCTCATGGTCAAAGGCGACTTTGACAGCGCATTCAAAGCGCTCTTTGGCAAAGGGCATACCAAAGAGGTTCTGGAAAAACTCAAATTTGAGATATATCGGCTCTCCAAGAAAAGCGGAAACCCTTACGCATACGAACGGATCATCGAGCAAACGGCCGGCGCGTCTGTCCTCCGCCTTCGTTACCTTCTCCTTTTTGATGCAAAACCCGTCATGTTCGACTTCTACTATTACAAACGCAAAAGCGGCTGGGCTCTCAGGAGCATCCACTACTCCCTTGATATCAAGAAAATCTTTGTGCGCTAGAACACCACCTATATCTATATAAGAAGAAAAGGCTGATGATAACACATCAGCCTTTTCCTTTTCTCATATAACCGGACGAAGTCAGAAACGCAGGGAAGCCGGCTTGCCTCTCACTGCACCTACTTCAGAATAACCAGCTTCTGGCCGGGACGAATCACACTCCTATTATTCAAGTTGTTATACTTGAGCAACTTCCAGAACGGGATGTTGTTCTTCCGCGCGATGGCGGTCAGGGTATCGCCCCGTTTTACGATGTAGGTTTTACCCTTATATTTCTTGCGGTACTCCTCAATGAGCGGTTGATACCGCTTGGCAAAACCATCTGCTGCTCCCAACGGCAAAAACAGCATGTGTTCGCCACCGGGGATGATGTCATTGAGCAGTTGCGGGTTCATATCCTTAATCGTCTTGTAGTAGGTGCCCGCTGCCTTGGCCACGATGACGATAGGTGCGGACTGCTTGGTCTTGAGTCGGACGGGGTCAAAACGGAGCGGCTTGTAATAGTCGCTCGGCTTGAGGTTGAACCCGTACTTCGCCGGATCGGACAGCAGCAGCTTGGCAGCCACGGCTCGCAGGAGATAACGCTCAGTCTCGTTGGGCAGATCAAGATGATAGTAGTCCTTGACCTCCTGATGATTGATGCGTTTTTTCAATCCCATTTCGCCCATATTGTAGCCAGCGCAAGCCAACGCCCAGGAATCAAACAGGCCGTGAAGATCGGAAAAATACTTGATGGCCGCCTTGGTGGCGAGGTGGTAGTTGCGTCGCTCGTCCACGTAACGGTCGATGTTCAATCCATAGTTACGCCCAGTGGTGGGAATAAACTGCCAGACACCACGCGCACCGCGATTGGACCCGGCATGGGGTTTGAGAGCGGACTCGATAACCGCCACATATTTGAGGTCATCGGGCAGCTTCGCTTTGGCAAGGGACTTTTCGATGTACGGGAAATACCGTCCCGAACGTTTGAGCCACAGGATGACCTGCGCACGGTCCCAGAGCATGAGGAGCATTTCTTTTTCCAGACGCTCACGGATATCCGCCCGGTTAAGAGGCACCAGTTCGCCACAGAAATAGATGGGCGTTTTAAAGCGGACGGCTGATTCCAGAGATGGAAACTGCGAGACTTCGGAAGAAGGCAGCCTCTTGGATGAAGCCGCTGTGGCCAATGAAGCACAGAACAGAATGAAGAGTCCTGCCAGAAGCAGGATACGAAAACGCCGAATTGGCACAGTGATATCTCCAGTATATCCCGTGCCGGGCAGATCGCCCGGCACGGGGGTTCTTCTTACAATTTTGATTTGAGTACGATGTCCGTAATGGGACCACGAGAGCGATCGCCCTTGAGGACCATGTGTGCGTAATTTTTGTACCCTTTAAGCTTCTTCACTGTCCAGTTAAGACCGTTATTGGACTCATTTAAATACTGATTGTCCACCTGCCGGGTATCACCCAGACAGATGCATTTGACACCCTCACCCATACGGGTGAGCAGCGCACGCGTTTCACCGCGAGACAGATTCTGCATTTCGTCGACGATGACCACCGCATTTTCGATGTTCATGCCGCGCAGAAATGCCACAGGCTGAATCTCGAATTTCTTAGGATTGAACTTGAACGAATCAGAACTGGGATCAGCAAAGACGCGGTTGCACGGACGGATGTCATGCAGCTTCATGAGCAAGTCCTGCACATATTTAATATACGGCAGCATTTTCTCCTCAATGTCGCCGGGCAGGTAGCCCATCTTGGCCCCGATCTCCACCACCGGTTTGACCAGATAGATCTTACGGTAGGGGTTATCCTTGCGTTCCAACATCAGATAAAGCGCAGCAGCCAGCGAAAGGAAGGTCTTGCCATAACCAGCCTCGGACTGGATGGTGATAAGGTCGATGCCTTCTTGCAGCATCAGTTCAAAGGCGAGATTCTGATAGACGGAACGCGGTTTCACGCCCCAAATTTCATGATTGTAGCCAATGGGCTTCGGGCCATCCGGTCCATAGAAAACCGGGGTACCGCTTTCCCATTGGAAGCTGTTATGTACGGGCTTGTCGCCCTCTTCCACAAAACCGGTGTAGCGCTGAGACTCGGACCGGAATGGGTCAGAGTCGCGGTATTCCTCGCAAGGGATACCGTAGCAACCAGCCTTGATCTGGAGAATGCGGTCATTGGTAATGAGCGCGGCATCTTCATGCCCCATGTGCATAATCTCTTTGAGGATACGATCATCCATCACATCGTCTGTGAGGGTGAGCGCAAAGTCTGGCGGGAAGATGTTGACGAGATCGTCGTCGAGGATGAACCGCACAGCCTGGGACACAATATGCCCGATGCGCGGATCCTTTTTCAAGCCGTCCAGTTCAGTAAGGACGGTGTATGGAATGTATATCTGGTTTTCCTGCCCATTTCTCAGAGCAGCGATGCATTTGGGATTTTCAATAAGGACGTTTGTATCGAGGACAAAGTGCTTCTGGGCCATAATCCCCGTCCGGATGTTTGATGTTGATTCTTCAGCTTCTCTTACACGTTCCTAGCCGTGGTCCGGAATCAGCGAATCAATTTCAT
>JAFLJT010000295.1 GCA_022712855.1 Pseudodesulfovibrio sp.
GCCGGTATCAAGGAAAAATACTCCATCCAGAAGCTGGGCATCCCCATGAAGCAGTTGCACAGCTACGACTCTGGCGGACCGTATGCCGGGTTCAAGGGCGCAATCAATTTCTACCAGGAAATCGACCGTCTCGTGAACAGCAAGGTCTGGAGCTACATGAAGGCCCCTTGGCAGGAAAATCCTGAACTCACAGCCACATTTGTGTGGGAATAAAGGAATTAAAAAATGCTACTCAAGCACACCACAAAAGAAGTCGCTGACCGCAAGGCCCTGATGATCAATCCGGCCAAGACGTGTCAGCCTATCGGAGCCATGTATGCCGCCCTCGGCATTCACGGCTGCCTGCCACACAGTCATGGTTCGCAGGGTTGTTGTTCCTATCATAGGTCCACTTTGACCCGGCATTACAAAGAACCGATTCCCGCTGCTACCAGCTCCTTTACCGAAGGTGCATCCGTATTCGGCGGTCAGGCAAACCTTGTGCAAGCCATCGACAATATATTCACGGTCTACGAGCCGGAAGTCATCGCAGTGCACACCACCTGCCTGTCCGAAACCATTGGTGACGATCTGCCGCAGATCTTCGACAAGGCCAAGAAAGACGGCAAAGTTCCTGATGGCTGCACTGTCCTCGGCGCACCGACTCCGAGCTATGTAGGCTCGCATGTCACGGGTTTCTCCAACATGGTCAAAGCCATGGCTCAGTTAGCTGAACCGACTGGTGTCAAGAATGGCAAAGTGAACGTCATCCCCGGCTGGGTCGAACCCGCTGACATGGGCGAGATCAAGCGCCTGGCTGAATTGGTCGGCGTGGACATCACCCTGTTCCCGGATACTTCCGGTGTTCTGGATGCTCCCTTGACCGGTGAATACAGCATGTTCCCTCAGGGCGGAGTGACTATCCCTGAACTCAAGGGCGCTGGCGATGCCATCGGAACCCTAGCTCTTGGCGAATGGTGTTCTGCTGATGCAGCCCGTTGGCTCGACTCCAAATGCAAGGTGCCGTGTACCATTCTGGACATGCCGTTCGGACTGGCTGCTACCGACCGCTTTGTCGACGTTCTGCGTACCGTAGCTGGGGTCAACGTCCCCGACACCGTGACCCATGAGCGCGGTCAGTTGGTGGATTTGATCTCCGACATGCACCAGTACTTCTACGGCAAAAAAGTTGCTCTCTGGGGCGACCCGGATCAGCTCATCGCCATGACGGAATTCCTGATCTCTCTGGACATGCAGCCCCTCTATGTCGTCACCGGCACACCGGGCAAGAAGTTCGAGAAGCGTATTCAGGAAATATGTGCAGACCAACCGTTCGAGGTGAAGGTCAAAGCCAAGGGCGACATGTTCCTGATGCACCAGTGGGTCAAGAACGAATCTGTCGACCTGCTCATCGGCAACACCTACGGCAAATACATTGCTCGTGACGAGGATATCCCGTTCCTCCGCTGGGGCTTCCCCATCCTGGATCGTCAGGGTCACCAGTACTTCCCGACAGTCGGCTACAAGGGCGGACTCAGGTTACTCGAAAAGATGCTCGATCTTTTCCTGGATCGTAAGGACCGCGACGATCCCGAACAAACCTTCGAGCTCGTCCTTTAGCTTCCCAAATATCCGAGGCGGGGATCTTCCCTCCTCGCCTCGGATTAACTTCAACCAACAAGGCGCATCCATGGAACCGACCACATCACACGCAAATCATCCCTGTTTCGGCATGACATCCCGCCGCATAATCGGACGGTTGCACCTGCCTGTAGCACCCCGCGCCAATGCCCGGATTCGTTTCGCTGACAACGCCAGCACCAAGCCCGCCATGATGCCGGAAGAGGCCGTGGCCTGGATGGAACACGTGATTAATTCGGGCAAAGCCGTGGATATCGTCGGCATCACTGGCCCAGGCGATCCATTGGCCGCTCCTGAACCGACCTTACGGACTTTGCGTTTGGTCCGTGCCAAGTCTCCTGAAATTTCCTTGTGCCTGACGACTCTCGGTATCGGCGGTAATCTCATTGCTGAAGAACTGGCCGAGATCGGCCTGTCGCATATTACAATGCTGGTAGACGCCGTGACCCCTGAGGTTGCGGAAAAGCTCTACGCCTGGATTCGCCCCTCCACCAAGACCATGCCGTTGCCCGAGGCCGCCAAATATTTGCTGAATGAGCAGGCAAAGGCTGTCACCGCCTTCAAGCGTGCCGGGATTACGGTCAAGATCAACACCACGGTCTACCCCGGGTACAACGCCGGGCACGTGGAGCATGTGGCCGCTGCCATGGCAACATTGGGTGCAGATATCATGGGCGTCGTTCCATATCTCCCCGCTGACGAGAACGGCGATCATCCTGCCGAATCAGGCATGGAACTCATTTCCACGGTTCGCGACCGTGCCGCCCGACATATGGATCTCATGCCCGCATGGGAACAGTGCGGTGAGGACATAGTTGGTCTCAACACGCCCGGCAAGGATGCCGCTCCGGTGAGTGTCATGCCCAAGCCGAGTCTGGCGCGTCCCAATGTGGCCGTGGTCAGCAGTGATGGCATGGATGTGGATATGCATCTGGGCCATGCGGTCAAAATCCTTATCTATGGGCCGCGCGAGGATGGGTTGCAGTGTCTGCTGGAAACCCGTGAAGCGCCTGAACCCGGTTCCGGTTCTTCCCGTTGGAAGAAGCTGGCAACAATCCTCCATGATTGTTTTGTCCTTCTCACTGCCAGCGCTGGTGATACTCCCCGACAAATTTTGAGCCGCAAAGGTCTGTCCGTCCTCATCACTGATGGTGAAATCGAGGGCACTGTGGACGTGCTTTACGGCGGTGGCAAGAAAGGCAAGGGCCGCAAGTCGGCTGCGTAACAAAAGCATCAAGGAGAATGAGAAAATGGCTACCCCCGAAAGAATGATCATCTGTTGTCAGAGTTTTCGTGCCGCAGGCGACCCCAAAGGCATCTGCCATAAGCAGACCGAAGGTTTCATGCAGTACATTGAGGAAGAAATCCTGGACCGTGGCCTCGACGCAATGGTCGTGGCGACCACCTGCCTCAAGCAGTGCGAGTCCGGCCCGATCATGGTCGTCCAGCCCGAGAACTGGTGGTTTAAGGGCGTCAATTCTGAAGAGATCATTGATGAGATCTTGGATGCCCTTGAAGACGGCGAAGCCTGTGCTGAATATTTAGCTGCATAAATAGAGAGAATCCGATGCCAATAGCCGAAATTACCGTCCGATCCGCAACGCATAAAGACCTTGATGGTCTCATATCCCTGCTGGCCAGTTTGTTTTCCATTGAGGAAGATTTTCTTGTCGATGAGGAGAAGCAGCGGCGCGGTCTGGAAATGATGCTGAACAATGGTCGGGGACGCATCCTGACCGCGGCCACTGCTGACGGGACTGTCGTCGGCATGTGTTCGGGACAGTTGACGGTTTCCACGGTTGAAGGCGGTCCCGCCGTTCTCATCGAGGATGTGGTTGTCCATGAGGATTGGCGGGGCCAGGGCATCGGGGCCAGATTAATGGACGGTATCAGCACGTGGGCAGCGGAGAATGAAGCGGTTCGTCTCCAACTCCTTGCTGACATCGAGAATATCCCGGCTCTGGATTTTTACAAGCATCTTGGCTGGCAACAAACCCAGCTCACTTGTCTGAGAAAACGACTGTAACAACTGACTATTTAACTCATTAAGGGAAGAACAATGAGTACTACAATATTAGAAGAAAGAAAGGATCAGATCCACAGGACCGGAGAGGGCGATATCGACATCGCTTGTAACCGTCCGTCCTTAGCTGGTGCGGTCAGTCAGCGGGCCTGCGTATTTTGCGGCTCTCGCGTGGTGCTTTATCCCATCGCCGATGCCCTGCATCTGGTGCACGGCCCCATTGGTTGCGCGGTCTACACCTGGGATATTCGCGGCGCACTGAGCAGCGGTCCGGAGCTGCACCGCCTCTCGTTTTCCACCGATTTGCAGGAGATCGACGTCATCTTTGGTGGCGAGAAGAAGCTTTCCGCCGCGCTGGATGAACTCATCGACCGCCACAATCCCAAGGCTGCATTCGTCTATTCGACCTGCATCGTCGGCCTCATCGGTGACGATCTCGAAGCCGTCTGCCGCAAGATGAGTGAAGAGAAGGGCATCCCGGTCCTGCCTGTCCAGTCCGAAGGATTCAAGGGCAGCAAACGCGAGGGGTATCTGGCCGCATGCAAGGCGATGCTCAAGCTCATCGGTACTCGTCCTATTGACGGTATTTCGCCCACCTCTATCAATATTTTCGGTGACTTCAACTTGGCCGGAGAAATCTGGATCATCCGCGACTACTTCAAGCGTATGGGGGTCGAGGTCGTTGCGAACGTCACTGGCGATGGTCGTGTTGACGACATCAGCCGCTGCCATGGTGCAGCTCTAAATTTGGTGCAATGCTCCGGTTCTACTCTCGATCTCGCTAAGATGATGGAAGAGAAGTACGGCACTCCGTACCTTCGTGTCTCCTATCTCGGCATCGAGGACATGGCCGACTCCCTCTACCAGGTGGCTGACTTTTTCAAGGAGCAGGATCCCGGTATCGTCGAGCGCACACAGGAACTCGTCCGTGAAGAACTGGAAAAGCTCATGCCGGAGGTCGCTCGTTATCGCAAGGATCTCGAAGGCAAGAAGGTCGCCATATACGTGGGCGGTTCTTTCAAGGCGTTTTCTCTGCTCAAGGCATTTCGCCATCTCGGCATGAAGGTCGTCATGGTCGGTTCCCAGACCGGAACCAAGGAAGATTACGCCGAGCTGGAGCAGATTTCCGATCCCGGCACCATCCTCGTGGACGACGCCAATCCGCTGGAACTTTCGCAGTTCATAAAGGAAAAGGACGTTGATCTGTTCGTGGGTGGCGTCAAGGAACGCCCCATTGCCTACAAACTCGGCGTTGGATTCTGTGATCATAATCATGAGCGCAAGGAAGCGTTGGAAGGATTCGTCGGCATGTTGAATTTCGCCCGCGAAGTGCATTCATCCGTCATGTCCCCGGTCTGGAATTTTGTTCCGCGCCGCGCCAACCGTGTCATCGAAACCACCAAGGGGGCCGTCAATGAGTAACGAACTGAAGAAGGCTTCCAAGCCAAACTATGTTTCCACTACCAACGCATGCAAACTCTGCACGCCGCTCGGTGCAGCCATGGCCTTTCGGGGCGTGGAAGGGGCTATTCCGTTCCTGCACGGTTCTCAGGGCTGCGCCACCTACATGCGTCGCTACATTATTTCACATTTTCGTGAGCCTGTGGATATCGCATCCTCGGCACTGGGCGAGAAACAGGCTGTTTACGGCGGCGGTGCCAATCTCAAGAAGGGTGCTCTCAATGTCATGAAGAAGTATGAGCCGAAGCTCATCGGCGTGGCGACCACCTGTCTGACCGAGACCATTGGTGACGACGTGCCCATGATATTGAAGGAGTTCTTCGCCGAATTTGGCGATCTCGATCTGCCGGAAATCGTTGAGATTGCAACGCCCAGCTACAACGGCACGCATACCGACGGCTGGCATGGAGCGGTTCGCTCGCTGATGGAGCAG
>JAFLJT010000179.1 GCA_022712855.1 Pseudodesulfovibrio sp.
AAATGACCGGACCAGACAAACCAATAAGCCCGGCAGCAGCGGGTAAGGCGATGAACAATGTCAGCCCAATGGCCAAAGAAAGGGCCTTGTCATATTCTTCCATCTCCCCTTTGGCCGCCAGCTTAGCCAAGCTGGGAAGGGCCGCCGTGGAAACGGCTATGCCGAACACACCAAGTGGGAATTGTACCAACCTATCTGCATAATAGAGATATGAAACAGAACCGACCGGAAGAAAAGATGCCAGCAAGGTGCCGAGCAAGATATTGATTTGATAGACAGCCGCACCGAATACCGTGGGCAACATGAGCAACCCCATCCGAGCTACGCCTTTGTTTCTCCACGACCACGACCCGCGCCACGAGAATCCCGAGGCGCGAAGGAAAGGTTGCTGGAGAAACCACTGCCCGATGCCACCAATGACGACACCGTAAGCCATTGAATACGCGACATTAAGACCGAAGAAATGGCCGATGAGAGCCGAACCAACAAGGGCTACATTCAAGACGATCGGAGCCAAGGCCGGAGCTAGGAAATGGCCGCGCGCGTTGAGAATGCCCATACATAGCGCCACGCCACAAATGAAAATCACGTAGGGGAAGCAGATCCGGACAAGGTCGACTGTTGTCTGAAATTGTTCACTATTTTGGATAAATCCGGGTGCAATTGCCATGGTCAACGGCCCGGCCAGCACCTCGGCAAGAATTGTGATGCCGCAAAGGATAACGGCAAGCCAAATCATGGCGGATCGGGCCATAGCCTGGGCCGCTTCTTCGCCTTCTTCCTCTCTAATACGTGAGAATACCGGGATAAATGCCATGGTCAACGACCCTTCACCGAAGAGTCGCCTCAGCAGATTCGGGATACGGAATGCCACAAAAAACGCATCAGCAAAAAGCCCCGCGCCCAAAGCAAAGGCCACGATGACATCTCTAACAAACCCCAAGATGCGGGAGAGCAGTGTCGCACCCGCCACGACGGCGGCGTTTTTCGCTATGGTTTTCCCGTGTTCACTCATCCCATTTCCTTGATTGATCATACTTGTCTAAGTCACTGATTTTACGTAGCGCCAAAAGCCTAGACTTTTAGTAGAGAAAATCTAATATCTGAATTCTAAGTATTATTTTTTACGTCCTGAGTTTTGTCGTCCTCACGGCCCTCCGTAGAGCTACTTTAGACAAATATCACATAACATACTATTTTAATTGCCACTCATCAGAATTTCTGAATTACCCCTTCAGGAGGCGCATTTGTGTGCACTTGGCCGTGGATCAATCCAGAAATTTACAACTTATTCCGATAAAATTTTCTATTTCTACAAACATCTTTCGCAGATCATTGTGGTTGCCATTTCAGCCTCTTTTGGGCTGACATTTGGGGCAGAAAGTCGATGTTCTCCCAGCCACTTTTACTGCTCTCAGCGTGGAGCCACAGGCCCCACACGGTTCGCCTTTCTTGCCGTAAACATTGAAATTATTCTGGAATGCTCCGGCATCACCATCCGCATTGACGTAGTCTCGAATAGAGCTTCCGTTCTCAGCGATGGCCTGGCGCAAAACACTCTGGAGTTCGCTGAAGAGTTTTCGTGCCTTTACCGTGCTTATCCGGTGACCCCTCGTCTCCGGATGGATGCCAGCTCTAAAAAGAACCTCGTCAGCGTAGATATTCCCAACACCAACAACGACGGATTGGTCAAGCAAGAGCGCCTTTATGCGCCCCTTTCGATCTACGACCCGTTTTGCCAGAGCAGTCGCGCTTGCCTCAAGCGGTTCGGGGCCAGCCTTCTTTAAGAGGTCCCAATCCTCAAGCTCTTCCGGGGTAAACGACCGGACATAGCCGAACTTACGCATATCGGAAAACGACAACAAAGAGCCGTCATCAAGCGCCAAAAACAATCGATCGTGTTTATCCGCATCGCGCGTAGGACCATGTACCACACGGCCCGTCATCTTCAGATGAAATGCCAGCGTCAATGCATCATCCATTTCAATGAGCAAAACCTTGGCCCGCCGATACGCTCGCTTAACCGTCTTCCCAACAAGCTTGGGCAATAACGAATCCGCAGGCTCACTCAGCCGCGTCAAATCGACGTGCTCCACCGAGGTTATACGAAGGCCAACAAGACTGCTGTGCAGTCCCCGGGCAATGACTTCAACCTCTGGCAATTCAGGCATCCCCCTAACTACCCGAAAACCGAGTGAGAGAAAAGCATGACGATGCGCCCAACGGGAAAGCACAACAAAAAGGCCCCTGCCAGCGTTCACTGACAGGGACCTTTGTAGTATTGCGTATGAATTCAGGCTAAATAGCTTCGGAGCCGGATTCGCCGGTGCGGATTCGGACAACATCATCGATGGGCGAGATAAATATCTTGCCGTCGCCGACCTGCCCTGTGCGGGCTGCGGCTGCGATGGCCTCGACAGCATCAGAGACAAGCTCATCGTCGATGACGATATCGATCTTGACTTTGGGCACGAAATCGACCTGATACTCAGCACCTCGATAGACTTCTTTATGGCCGCCCTGGCGACCGAAACCTTTCACTTCACTGACGGTCATGCCCTTTATGCCGAGTCCGGTAAGGGCTTCTTTCACATCATCCAGCTTATAGTTGCGTGTGATAACTTCGATTTTTTTCATTATATACTCCGTAATTAGGCTTGATATGCGCTTTCGCTGTGTTCGGCGGTGTCCATGCCGACTTCTTCCTCGTTTTCTTCCATGCGGAGTGGCGAAATCGCGTTGACAGCCTTGAGGATAATCCAAGTGACAACGAGAGTATAGCCCCCGACCACACCAATACCAATGAGTTGGGTGAGCAGGAACGACGGATTGCCGTAAAAGAGACCATCTGCGCCACCGGGATTGATCGCTGTAGAGGCGAACAAACCAAGCGCGATGGTGCCGACGAGGCCACCAACGCCGTGAATACCCACGACATCAAGAGAGTCATCATACCCAAAACGGTTCTTGGCAAGCACAGCGAGATAACAGAGTAAACCACCCAGGAAGCCGATTATGACTGCGGAGTTAGGACTGACGAACCCGGCCGCCGGAGTGATGGTGGCCAGACCCGCGATAGCGCCGGACGCCGCTCCCAAGGTTGTTGGTTTGCCAGAGTGGTACCACTCAACCATGGTCCACATAGCCATACCAGCCATACCCGCGATGTGCGTAGAAACAAAAGCGGTGGCCGCGATCCCATCGGCAGCAAGGGCGCTGCCGCCATTGAACCCGAACCAGCCAAACCAGAGCAGGCCCGTGCCCGTAAGGGTCATGGGCAGATTGTGCGGGATGAAAGAACGTTTGCCAAAGCCCTTGCGTGGGCCGATGACAATACAAGCCACAAGCGCCGCCACACCACAAGTGACGTGGACAACAAGACCGCCTGCGAAATCAAGCACACCCATGGTCGCGAGGAATCCGCCACCCCAAATCCAGTGACAGACGGGGTTGTAAACCAGAACCGACCAAAGAAGAGAAAAGAAAATGAATGGCAGGAAGCGCACACGCTCAGCAAATGCGCCAGTGATGAGCGCGGGTGTAATAACCGCAAACATACATTGATAGATCATGAATACGATATGCGGAATCGTGGTCGCATAATCCGGACTTGGCGCAGCTGTGACGCCTGCAAGGGCGAAGTGCGACATATCACCGATAAGGCCAGCCACATCAGGGCCGAAGCTCATGGTGTAACCAAGATAAATCCACTCAAGACTGACGAGTGAAATCATGATGATAGATTGCATAATGGTTCCGAGCACATTTTTGCTCCGAACCATGCCCCCATAAAACAGGGCCAGGCCAGGTGTCATAAGCAGCACCAAAGCTGCACAAATAAGAATGAAGGCAGTATCGCCGCTCTGAATCATCCCAACCCTCCCAAGAATTTGAAGAATA
>JAFLJT010000218.1 GCA_022712855.1 Pseudodesulfovibrio sp.
AGGTTGCTGTCCTTGAGGTCGCGCATGGCTTTGATGGCTTGAATCAGTTCAGCCTGAGCCGTCAGTAATTCCGGGCTGTATATGGAAACCATGGGCTGGCCTTTCTTGACCAAACTTCCGGTGTAATCAACGTACATCTTATCGACGCGACCGCCGGTCCAGGCCGTAATGGTTCGGACCCGTGTCTCGTCATAATCGACCTTGCCCACCATTCTGGTTTCTACGGCAACGTCCAGTCGTTTGACTTCTTCCACTGCTATACCCGCGAGCTTGCGGGCTCCTTCGGTCAGCTTGATTTCTCTGAGGCTGGTCTGTTCGCCCTCATCCTGACGCTCCAAGGGAATCAGCTCCATGAAACAGATGGGGCATTTGCCGGGTTCGGGCAGTTGAATCTGAGGATGCATGGAGCAGGTCCAGGTGATATTGCCTTCCTCGTCGTAGTGCTCTTCGAGATCGTGTTCCTCATCCGCCTGGACTGATGAGACTTTGGCAGGAGGTGTATTGGTGCTCTTGACAAAGTAGCCTGCTGAGAAGGCTATTGCGCTGATCAAAACAATTATGACGATCAGTTTGGTATTTCTGAGTTTGCTCATTATATCCTCTGTTTTCCTTCCAACAAAAATGGTGGTGGATTAAGCCGGGGCGTCTTCCAGAATGACGCCTTGTTCCTGCATTTGTTCCATGAATTTATCTGGGGTTTTCTTGAAATCCGGAGGACAGGAGGAGCAGCAGAAAAAGATTCGTTTGCCATCAAAATCGGTGAAGAGTTCCTTCGTGATTTCAAAACCCATTACCGGGCATAACTTTTGATTCCCGGGAGCGGCGTTCGCGCCGCTCTCCATAAAAGGGAGCGTGATCGCAACCCCGATGACTATGGCTATTGCGGCTATGGTCAGTTGTATTTGCAACATTCTTTATTTGTCTTTTTTCAGAAGTGAACCGTGGAATTCGCAGGGAAGTTCCTGACCTACTAGGGTCTCAATTTCTGCCAGTCGCTGAGCTTTGTTGGTGAGTGCTCGGTAGTAAGCGAGCTGGAGCTCAAGCAGAGTCTTCTCTGCATCAATCATGTCCAGCGAAGTGCCAACGCCGGTCATGAATGCTTCCATGGTAACACCAAGGGATTGCTCGGCCTTAGGAACGAGCGTGTCTCGGTAAAGATTAATCTTTCTGCCAGCATCACGATATTTGTAGAGAGCCAATTCCAGATCGGCTTGAAGCTTGCGTTCAAGGCCAATTCTACTTCGTTTAGCGGCCAGAATCTTGGCCTGGCTCTCGTCAACGACAGCTTCACGTGCATTGAACCAGATGGGGATATTAAAAGACGTGTAGGCCATGACCGGATTCTGTCCGTCTCCAGTCACACCGGGGGTTCTCGCATCGTCCACTTCTGTTACATCAACGCCGAAAGTAAAGTCGGGATAGTAGTTGCGTTCAGCCAATCCTTTTCTTGCTTCTTCTTTGGCAGTCACTGTTTCCCAGAAAGCCAGCTTGGGGTTGGACTGTTGTAGTTGGGTGGCCAATGCTTCTTCGGAATCGGTGATAGTCATGACTGGTATTGAAGTAGGGAAAGCAATCTCGGTTCGAGGGGAGCGATCCAGCAAAGCGTTCAGACGTGCAGAAAGTGGACGTTTGAGGTCATTGAGTGAGTTCAGTCTGTCTTCAAGTTTGCCGAGTTCCACCTGAGGCCTGATGATGTCGGAGTGTTTTGCCGACCCGGTTGTGTAGCGAGCAGTGGCTATCTTCTCCAGGTACGACATCAACTCGATGTTCTCTTTGGTGATGTCGATGGCGCGGGCAAGGTAGGCGTATTCGTAATAAACCTTCTTTACTTCATAGAAGGTCGCCAGTTTCAGGCTATCAAACTGTGCCTTGTACCCGTCAGCTTCACGCAGAGCCATTTGCTCCTTGTAGCCGAGCTTGCCGAAGAACGGCATTTTCTGGGACAGGCCATACTTATAGCGAGCAGGGCCGCCTCTGGTTTCAAGAGGGGTGGTGTAGTATCCGAAAGAGAATTTTGGATCGGGGAGAACATCTGCACTGACAGACCGTTTAATCGCGGCCTGCCACTTCTGAAATGCGGCTCTGAGTTCGTTGTTGTTCTCCGCTGCCAGAGTCAGGAATGATTTGAGATCACCAAGCTCTGCCCTGTCTCCGAGATAATTTCCGGGAACCTCTTTTTGAGGCTCACCAGTTTCCTCGCCTTCAGTGCCCGCCTGAGCTGTACTCAGCATAATCAGAACAGCCACTGCGGCTATTATTGTCGATATCTTCATCCTTACTCCATTTATTTGCTGATCACTTTCAAGCTGCGTGCCATATATGTTTTGTGTCTTGATTACGAATGGTTATCATATTACGTTGGAATAATCCCGACTGTTTTACTCTGGATCGGTGCAATTATATTCACATCTCGTCTGCCGCCATGTGCAACTCTTGGTTGTTTGTGCTTTGATTAATATCATATTAAATGGGGATTACTAACATTATAATTTCATTAATAGTTTCATTGTCAACTGACCAATGGAACAATAACTGCTAGATTGATGGAGTAGATGGAAATTTGAAAGATTCGAATATACGACTCTATGGAGAGTCTTTGTTTATTTGTTAATAGGGAGGGGTGATGCGCATCCGTTATAAATTGTTGATTCTTCTTATGTTGATATCCCTTACTCCTTTGTTGGTGGTGCGAACCAGCGTCCAAAGAGATCTGACCCGGATGGGGAATGATCTGGCGGAGAGAAGTGAGAATGTGCTCGTGCATAAAGCCAGCACCGGTCT
>JAFLJT010000087.1 GCA_022712855.1 Pseudodesulfovibrio sp.
CTTCTTCTGTGCTTACCGAAATCTGTTTGTCTTCTCTCTCCTCGCCAGAAAGCGTACTCCCCTGTTTTCGTTCCTTGGATGTTATCTTGTTCACATGAAATGGGGTTTTGAATTCTATGGAAACACTGTCGGCCTCCATAATAATCGGTAGCGTGTTGGCGTTTGATGCGATGTCATCATGGATGTTTAAAGGAGATTCCGGTCCATTGCCTGCTGGGCGAACAGCATGCCCTTCACTCGGAATGAGGCGTTCAAAATCAGGATGTGCCATTTCAATACTTCGAAATGACTTGTTGGGAATACCTTTTATTTCATAGATTTCATGTACGAAACAACTCCTTGAGTCTTTAGAAAATTGCCCCCCTATTTGTAGCCAAACATGTGTCAGTGGCGGCGGGTCGAATTGAAAGTTCCATCTGCGATTCTTCTTATAGTCGATCCCGTCTTTACGTTGGTATTTGGTAATACTCTCATAGGATTGGCGTGCGTCTTCATCAAGCAAAACCCAAGATAGATAGTTGCGGCATTTGGGCTCATTGAGATGAGCTACGGTGAAACTGGCTGAAGGCATTACGCGAATGATGGCATTGTCTTCGTGATCAATTTCCACGGCAAACTCTGACTTTAAACAGTCAGATTCGATGGCAGTCCGGGAGAGGTACCCGCCATGAAAAAAAAGAGTGCGAGCCAGTTCAAATTGAGGGAGATAGATGGTGATGTCTTCATCTATTGTGAAGACAAAGCATAGTTGGTTTGGATTCGCCCATTTTTCGAGTCTTTGGACCGGGCATTCCCCAATCGTTTTTACATCCCAATCTCTTGCGTTAGAGATGCGGAAACGGCGTTTCCAGCCCCGTTTGTCTTCATTCTTAGTGGCCTTGAGAATGCGGTTTCGTGCTATTGCGGGTGCATTAGAGATGCTTAGAAAATCTTTGGCCTGTCTCGGAGAAAGTTGGAGATAAATATTCCACCTGTTGCCAGAGATGGACCTAAAAAGAGGTCCAACTCCTAGAATCTTTGTATTTTCTTTAAAACCCTCAAATGGATAGTTATTCACACTGACCATCCTAAGTGTTGCAAAAACTGTCTGGTTCGCTTTTTCATCCTCTGTTCACTGAGCCCGGATAATCGCAGAAGCTCCCAATTGGGTGTTTCCCCAGGCTGTAAGTCATGGCCTTGTATGGCTCTAATAATTCTCCTCATCTGGTAGCTGGCAACATCTTCGTTGTTGTTTTCCAAGAACGCGGCAGAAAGGGGGAGCATGTCCATCTTTTGTGCCATGTGTCTGCACTCAGCTTGTGCGAAGTACCAATTTTTACTTCGACGCGGGGAGTTCAATTTGTTGGCATGGTCTTGCTGTACGGTCTTGAGCTTTTCAAGAGTCTGCTTGTCGCGTTCGTGCCAGTCTACTCTTCGATTCTCAGAACATGTTGTTTTTCTATACTTCTTGTTGATTCTTTTTAGCCAGCATCGATCATTTCTGTAAAGCCAAGAGTAAAGATGGTCACTTCCGGACAACCTCGCTTTTCTCGATCCCTTGTTCTCTACGATTTTTAGCCATGCTTCCCGTTTGGAATGAAGGGTTGTTTGCGAGATGTTCTTAGAGGGAGAGTAATAAGATATGGTCACGAGGGGCGTTTGCTTTTTGACTTGGGGTAGCACCTCTTTGAATATCCATTCTGGTCCTAACAAAGATTCCAGTACTACAATGTGTTGCAGGTAACTGAATGTTTTCCGGTGTTTTCGCATGAAAAATCGTAACCAGTTTGATTGGTTGTCAGTGACGGGGATGCCTAATTGGGTAAGTTGGTGAGCAGGCCAGCAAGAGAGTATCTTGTGTTTGAGATCGTTGTAGATGATTTTGCTTTTCTTGGTGATGTGGGCATCTTGGGCTGTCCGTCTGTAGAAGTTGCTCCATTGTTCAAGGCTGGGAGATTGTGACGGCGACAAGTCAAGGAGTTCTCTGACTCTCTTCTCAATGAGCTTATCGAGGGGTGGCGAATTCGATTGAGAAGACAGGCAGGTCATGGTTGGTGCAAGGGCGATAAATGTATGGCGGTGATAGTTGTGCAGCTCGTATTGCGTGCTGCATAATTCGGCATGTTTGAGACAGTATTTACAGCCTGCCACCTGCCACTGGCGGGCCCAATAGTATTCGCCGTATTTTGAGAGCTGCTCTTCTAGGCATTCGGGGCATAGATGGAAATGGTGCCTTTGACGAATTCGAGACGTCACAACGCCCAACGCCAGATGCACAGCGCCTTTGGTTCGACGTATCATCGAATCAAGGTTTCTGAGTCTTCTGGATTCAGGAATGAAGGGTGCATAGAGTGGGAAAAGAGTGTGCTTGTACGCTAGAGTCTCAGCCGTCAGGCCCAGCGATATAGGATACTGCTGAGCTATGGCTTCAATATGAGACGGAAGGTCCGCTGTGGCCACGACTTTTCTGTCGTTGAAGACTTCATCAAGAAGTTGTTTGGGGCTTGTAATTCCGAAATGGACACCAGCCCGTGCCACTGTGCTGTACAAAAGTTCGTCAGGGTATGGCACGGGGAAGTTAAGCATGGTTTTACCCCGACTCGCGCAACCAATTATCCATGTCAAAGATCATGGAGTTCTGCTTCAGGTCTTCATACATCTCTTTGGGGTCGGTTTGGGAAAACATGAATCTGAGATCTTCCGAGTCTAATGTGTGCCATTCCTTCCTGGGAATAGACTTGGCTTTTCCTTTTGGTTGAGGCTTTTCTGGCGATTCATACCATTTCAATGCGAGTTCGATCATCTTGGGTGTTGTGAGGTCTGGGTGGGTTTCCAAGACTCTTTTAACGAGAGGTACTATTTGATCACCATCGCAATCCATGCCAACGAGTAGATTATACAAACGTTGTGCCTGCGGGTTCTCTTCAAATAGAGTTGCTTTTGTTTTCAGTGCCGGAGGCTTGATTGAAGCTGTCAGTTCGAGCAGCTTTAGATCAATGCTGGGAACAATCAAGTCAGAGTACTGCGCAATTCTCTCAGGATCGCCTGAACGGAGTGCGGCTAGCATGGGATGCACCAGCTTCAATTCATCGTCGTAGACCTTTTGCAAGAGTCCTGTTGTTATTCGTTCCACTCCCGTGGCAATCGCCCTTAATTGAGCCAGAACGAATAGTTTGACGACAATGTCGAGGACTCCTTGTGAGAGATCGTACCAACAGGACCTGAGGTTCTCACTGAGGATCTCGTCACGCTTTTGGAGCCATTGGTATGTCCACAACTTGTCAGAAAAAGCTACCCACTCCGTTTTCATGTTTGAACTGACATCGGATGCTTGCATGGGCTCCCAAAACAATGAGCCAAATCCTGCCCCGCGTCGGGCTGATCGCAAATTTCTTTCAAAAATGGGTCTGGCTTTAGGTGTCCCAACGAATATCACAGGCAACCCAATGGTGTTTACCAATGTGACAAAGAAGTTGAGCATTTTTTCCACTCCGCCTGACCGCCGTCGATCAAGGTGCTGTATCTCATCGATGATAAGCACTCCTATGGCGTGAGTGTTGGCAACCTGGCTCATCATAGCAAGCAGCTTATCGGTACCATGGCGTTTGCCAGTGTATTTGGTTTCGTAATCGGTGTGCAGGACGCGATCTACTGCCATGAAGAATTGTCTGCACAAGTTCTTCAGAGTTCCATCGTGAGGACAATCTACTTTGAGGTAAGTTATCTGAGTGAAGTTGCGTTCTTCATGGTAAATGACTTGAGGATATGTCGAAAAAATACGGCTGATAGTCGTGCTTTTCCCGCTACCGGAGCAGCCAATCAGGGAGAGGCTTGAGGCCGTTGATTTTGCGTGTTCGAAGCGGCAAACCTCCAAGTCCCCCGTCATCACTCGCTCGTAGCCGTTTTGCATGTGTGTGTTGAGTGATCCGTCTGCCAAATTCCTTCCAACGTAGCCTTGTCTCATGATGATTGAGATCTTTTCTTCTAATTGAATATGAGCAGAAAGGGGTTGGAAGAAGTCGTCAAGCAACGAGGATATGATGTGCGCTCTTTCACGGGCCCCGGCATAGATGTCCTTGGGGGCGAATTGTACATCTCCGGTCAGTCCAGCTTTTACCTGCTGGGTCTCCATCAATGGCGGCAAGGCCTCAATCAAAGGGTTGCCCTTATATTGTGGGATGCTGGAAGCACGGTATACCGCTTTAACCATGTTCTT
>JAFLJT010000128.1 GCA_022712855.1 Pseudodesulfovibrio sp.
TTTGTATCTCGAAGATCACCCTCTCGGTATGGAGATGGTGCGAGAATTTCAGGTCCATTTCCCCGATGAATCCATCAAGCATTCCGAGCAGGAATCCGAAGATTGGGCCATGTCATGGAAAGAATTTTTCGTCCCGGTTAATTGTGGAGAAACATTCAAGATTCTTCCTCCGTGGCTCGAAGACGACAAAGATGACACCGCCATGCTTATCGTCATCGAACCTAAAATGGCCTTTGGTACCGGACATCATCCTACCACTGCGCTGTGCCTCGAAACCATTGGCAAGCTTGCCAAGAATAACGTCATTGAATCAGGTCAGACCTTTCTCGATCTCGGCACTGGTTCAGGCATTCTCGGCATTGGCCTTGGCAAACTCGGTCTGACCGGAATATGTCTGGATATTGATCCGCTAGCCATCACTTGTGCTGTTGAAAATGTTGAGAACAATGACGTTGCAGACGTCATGGAACTCGCTGTGGGCGGCATCGACTACCTTGAAAAAGACAAGCAGTTCAACCTCATTGTTGCTAATATCCTGTCCGGGCCACTCATTGAAATGGCAGTAGACATCACCTCCCACGTCAAACCAGGCGGCAGCCTCATTCTTTCTGGAATTTTGGTAGAGAAACAAGCCGATGCCGTCGCCGATGCGTATGAACGGCGTGGAATAGGCGCACCAGCACGGTACATTGATGGCGAATGGATCTGTCTCGTTTGGGAGAATATAGGGGCATAATAGTTGGTATGAGCAATTTCAAAGTCCTTAATGAAATGTATCAAGCCATGCTTGATGCGCTGGGACCGAGCCACTGGTGGCCCGGGGATACTCCTTTTGAAATCGCCATTGGTGCCATTCTCACGCAAAATACGAACTGGAAGAATGTTGAGAAGGCCATAGCCAATCTCAAAGATGCAGATTGCCTCAACGCAGAGGCGATGTATGCGCTTTCGCCAAAGGAACTTGCAGAATTGATCCGACCGGCTGGATATTACAATATTAAAGCTAAACGTATTAAAAATTTCCTTGAATTTCTGCGAGTTGAAGCTGACTTTGATCTCAGCAATCTAAAAGCTCAAGTACTCGATGAACTCCGCCCTAAAATCCTCAGTGTAAACGGTATTGGTCCTGAAACCGCGGACGCAATCCTGCTCTATGCACTTGATTTCCCAACATTTGTTGTCGATGCATATACGCACAGGATGATGGGGCGTCACAATCTTATATGGGAAGAGATCGATTATCACGATCTGCAAACCCTTTTCATGGACGCAATGCCCGAAGATGTGGCACTCTACAACGAGTACCACGCGCTTATAGTTCGTGTGGGTAAAGATTGGTGTAAGAAAAAAGCTGGATTGTGCGAAACATGTCCGCTCAAATCATTTCTCGATAATTAATGCTGATGAATAGAATATTAGTCCTCATTGTTCTCTGCTCTCTTCTCATTCCGGGCTTATCAATGGCTCAGGAGGAAGGCGATGCATTGCACAATACTTTGGAAGAGGAGCATCAGCGCGCCGACGACAAAGAGATGAAAGTCCGTGAGCTGGCAAAAAAAGCCGGGCGCATATCAACACAGCTTTCTGATATTGAACACGATATCAAGATTCTCAAAAACAAAATTGGCGCTCAGGAAAATATTCTCAATGAAATCAAGAAGAACGAGCGTAAGGCTCGTCTGGACCACTTTTCTCTTGAGGAAGAAAAACAGCGTATAGCACTGGAGCTTTCGGGCCTGATGCAGGCGTTGTGGCCAGTGCATCTGCAAAATGTCCGAGCACGGTTCTCCGGCGTTGATAGCTGGGATATGTTTGACCGACGCTTCAACTGGCTTTCCGACATTTACGCTGCCACCAGCGACAAACTTGATGAAGCCCGTCTCAATTCTGAAAGAATAACCAGAAACCTTGAGCGGCAACGCCTTTTGGAAAAAGAGGCAGAGTCTCAACTTGGGCATATCAACAAGAACAAGGACAGCCTGCTCAGCAGTAAATATTCTCTTCGTAAGAACTTGAAAAGAGTACGGAAACAACGGAAGGGAATTGAGTCTGAGCTGAACGATATCCTTTCATCCATTGAAGATCTGAAATATCAACTGCAATCACAGAAGACCAAGCGGTTTTCACTGTATAAACGCACCCTTCCCTGGCCTGTGGAAGGTCGTCTCGTCTCCGGGTTTAAACCCAAAGCGTCGCCACCTGTTCGTGGTCTGATTATGGGCACCTCGGAAGGCGCAGTCGTTCAATCCGTTTTTTGGGGCAAAGTTGTCCATAATGATACTTTGCGTGGCTTTGGCCATGTTGTCATTGTATACCATGGTTATGATTATTACAGTCTTTACGCCTACTTGTCAGACACTCATGTCCGCAATGGTCAGGAAGTTGAAAAGGATGAACCGCTCGGTGTGGTCGGTCACAACCCAAAAGCGGACGGCCCGGGACTGTATTTTGAATTGCGTTTTCACCAAAAACCAATTAACCCAAATCTTTGGTTAACTGCACAGAAATAATTCGTTTTTGATAGATACTTCGACGCCGTTTTTACGGGAGGCATACATGCGTATCACGCTTTGGATCGTCACATTTGTTCTTCTTTTCACTCTGACAGTCGCCCCTGGCCCCATTCAGGCCAATAATGGCGATCACTTCGAGGCGCTTAAACGCTTTTCGCAAGTCCTCGACATGGTTGAAAGTTATTATGTTGAGCCTGTCACCCGTAAGGAACTCATCGACAATTCCATCAAAGGAATGATCGAGCAGCTTGATCCCCACTCCACGTACCTGACCCCTGAAGATTATAAGGATATGCAGATAGATACCGCTGGTAAATTCAGCGGAATCGGTATCGAAATCAGCCTTGAACAGGGCCGCCTGATTGTTGTCTCACCCATTGAAGACACTCCGGCTTACAAAGCGGGCCTGCTGTCTGGAGACCTCATTCTCGAAATTAATGACGCGTCCACTCAGGACATGACTCTGATGGATGCAGTCAAACTCATTCGCGGCAAGAAAGGGACTACCGTCAACCTGTTGATCCTGCACAAGGATACCAACAAGCCCATCGAAGTCCCCATCGTTCGCGGCACCATCCCCATCGTCAGCGTAAAAACGCAGTCTCTGGAAGATGGCTATCTCTACTTGAGACTTACCAAGTTCCATGAATCTTCCACCAAGAACATGCGTGAGAAGATTGCTGAATACCAGAAAGAACACACCCTTAAGGGTATCATTCTCGATCTACGCAATAACCCCGGCGGCCTGCTCGGCCAGGCTGTATCCGTAGCAGATACCTTCATCAGCGAAGGCACCATCGTATACATTCAGGGCAAGGACAAATCGAGCCGCAAGGACTTCTTCGCATCCAAGAATGCCAATGAAGTCACTGTACCGCTGGTCACCTTGATCAACGCAGGCTCTGCCTCTGCTTCGGAAATCGTTGCTGGTGCACTGCAGGATCACAAACGCGGACTCATCATTGGCGAACGCTCCTTTGGTAAGGGCTCTGTCCAGACCATTATCCCCATGACCGACGGTTCTGGTATTAAGCTGACCACTGCGCTGTACTACACACCTAATGGACGCTCCATTCAGGCCAAGGGTATTGAGCCTGACCTGAATATTCCCTTCGTGGCCCCGGTCAAGGATGAAGACAAAGCCATGCGCGACCGCTTCACGGTTCGTGAAAAGGATTTGAGTCGTCACCTTGAGAACGGCAGCGAAGCCAAGAAAGGCACAGACAAGGACGCAGAGAAGGCCAAGGAACGCCTGGAACGTGACAACCAGCTTAGAATGGCTCTGGAACTCGTAAAGAGCCTGCCCAAGCTGAAAGAAATCAGATAAGGAATCATCTTCCCATGGACGAACACTCCCAGGAAGAAATCACGGAAGAACAGACCGGGACGAGCAGCTTCATACAGAAGCTGTATCGGCCCGGTCCTCTTATTTTCCTCTTCTCAGTAGCCTTTATCGGGCTGCTATCACTCGGCTATTTTCTGCTCACAGAAGAGACGCCACCCCCAGCTATCATTGCCCAAACGCCCCCTGCTCCCCCCGTGGCCAAAGTCTATGAAGAAGACACGGCCTTCGAGATGGAGGACATGGTCAAACAAGCTGACCTGGCAATCATTGAGACCATGCGTGGCCTCGAAATGGAAATGGGTGAGCTCGATCTGCTCGATGTTGAGATGCGCAAACTCAACGGGCGTGGCTACCATTTTCAGGTTCTACAATTGCCCGCCGTTGCAGATAAGAATATGTTTTTCAAAGGCTTATGCCCGGTCTGATTAACGCACACAATCACTGTGCGATGACCCTTTTTCGCGGACTTGCTGACGACCTTGAACTTGGCGAATGGTTAAACAAGCATATCTTCCCGGCAGAAGCCGCTAACGTGAATAAAGAAATGGT
>JAFLJT010000148.1 GCA_022712855.1 Pseudodesulfovibrio sp.
CAAGCCGTACCGAAGGGTTTGGCGATGAAGTGCAGCGTCGTATCATCATGGGAACGTACGTTTTGTCATCCGGCTATTACGATGCATATTACAATAAGGCTGCCAAGGTTCGCCGCCTGTTGCGCGAGGATTTCGAGAAGGCATTCGAGCAATGTGATCTCATAGCAGGTCCGGTCCTGCCGACCACCGCTTTTAAGGTGGGCGACAAGGTCGATCCGTTGCAGATGTACCTCATCGATATCTTCACCATCTCTGCCAACCTCGCAGGCCTGCCCGGCATGAGCCTGCCCGTCGGACTTGGTAAAGACTCCAACATGCCAGTCGGACTCCAGCTCATGGGCCCAGCTTTTGGCGAAGCAGAGATGCTTTCCGTGGCCGATTGTCTGGAGAGAAATCTCGATCCGATGCCTCTGGCCAAGCTGTAGTTCTTCCACCTGATCAAATCAAAGGCCGGTTGCAAACATGTGTTTGCAACCGGCCTTTTTTATTGTGGATTGATCTACTTCATCTCATACGTCGTTGGCCCATTGTGGTATTGCGTCTCATTCAACCACGGTGCCGGATAGCCGAGGACTTTCACTGGCTGGCCTGGGGCATTGATGTATCCATCTGAATATTTGGCGATGAGTTCGAAGGTCAAGTCGCGCCATCGGTCAAGGACTTTGCCTGCATTGTTGTATGAGAACTCGGTTACTAGTTGGCGGGCTTGTTCGGGTGTTTGTTTGGCAACCACCATGTCCATGGCGTGGACGCCTTTGAGGGCCTTGAGTTCCAGTTCGCGTTGGACGGGCTGGATATCAACCGTGGTCATGCGCTGGAAGTTGAGGCGTGACCAGTTGGCGAGCAGGTCGAAATGCCACCATGCAGAGGAGGGGTCAAACTTCTGTGGATCGCCACTCTGGTAAGGTTTGGGCAGTTGCGCCATCTTGGAAAAAAACGGCGTAAAGCAGGTTGTGGCGGAAACATCCGGGCCGAACCAGAGCACGCCCTTGGTGTATTCTGGGGCGTTGGGGCGGGTCTGGCAGACAAAGGTGTAACCTTGGTAGAAGACCGATATGGCACGCTCCCATGCTCCGTAGAATTTCTTTTCCGTATCCACATTGTTCTGATTGCCGTCATATGGTCCGACAAACCGATGCGGGTCGCCATACGGTCCGGCAGCCACGCCTTTGGTCAGGTCGAATTCCGTGCCTTCATAATGATCGCGATAGAGCGCAAAAACATCCAGCGGCGAAAGTTTCTTACTCGGCGGAATAGAGAACGGGTAGTCGCGGGTGTATGTATTATTGACCCAAGGGGATAAGCCGAGGTCGGGATTCACGCGATCCATGTTTCGCCAGATGCGGCGCAGGGAATAGTACGGGTGATTGTATTCGCCGGGGCTGATTGCACGGAGCCAATCCACTGTGCCTTGTTTTTTCTCGTCCCACCATTTGAGTTTTTTCAGACCGGGGAGGAGGTGCTTTGAATACTGGAAGTTGTCGGGATCGTTCTTGATAACGTCGCGAATACGGAAGGTGTTGGCGGCCACAAAATATTCGCCATCAGGGACGCGTTTGGCAACCCATGCCGAGTGGTAGGTCGAATCGGGCAGGGCGCACATTTCGAAAACCCATGCTTCTTTTTCATCGCCGACCAACAGGGTTTCGCCTGTAGAGAAGTAGCCGTACTTGTCGATGAGTGCGCCCATGAGCTTAACGGCTTCGCGGGCGGTGGTGCAGTTCTCCAGCGCGATGCGGGACAGTTCTGAGCTGTAGAAAAGACGCTGCGGTTTGCCGGAACTGCGCTTGGGGTTCGGGTCAGGCTCAAAGTTCGCACCGTTGGTGCATTCGCCCATCATCAGGTTTTTCTCGTTCATTATCCCATAGTTGCCATCAAAATATGAGAATGATGTCAGTTGCTCGCGGCCAAGCAATTTCCATATTTCCTTATAGGGAATCTCGGCGAGGGCGGATGTCGGTTCATGCCCCGGGGTGTTGTAGGCCGGGCCGCGATCGTCGGTAACGATCCGTGGATAATTGAGAAAATCGGAGTAGATAGTCCGCGCGCCTTCCTGTTTTTTGGCCGGAACGTAGACGAGTCGCTGATCACCAAGCTCGTCATCGTCTGAGTGGGCCACCAACATGGAGCCATCTGTCGTCGCACCGGGAGTGACTATCATGGTGGTGCAGGCGATAGCTTGTGAGGAAAATAGCGCCACAGCCAGAAGGGTGATGCACAAAAAAGTGCGTAAAGATTTCATATTTTCTCCTTATTCTCAAAATTGATTTCTTGCTTCTGCATAACACAATATTAAACCATTGGGCGATAAAGACTTTCCTTCAAGAGCATGCTCAATTACCATGCGTTCTTGTGTGGCCGTGACCCATAATCAGTTTTTAAACGTCGGAGATTCGTACCTATGACAATAGCCGTAGCCGTCAGCGGAGGCATGGACAGCCTGCTTTCTCTGGTCCTCTTGAAGGAGCAGGGGCACGATGTTCTGGCTGTGCACGGCCATTTTTTGCCCCCCAGTCCAGACTGGCAACGGGTAGCTGATGGGCTGACTGCGGCGTGCAAAACGTTGGGCGTTCCGTTTCATGCTCTTGATTTGCATGAAGAATTCGACAAACAGGTAGTAGCACCATTTGTGGGTGATTACCATGGCGGGTTGACACCGAATCCGTGCGCGGTATGCAATCCGCGTATGAAGTTTGGGGTGCTTTTCGACGCGGCCCGGAAGCTTGGCGCAGACCAAATTGCTACGGGCCATTATGTGCGTTTTGAAGAGCGTGACGGTCTCGGTCGAATACTTGTTCGCGGCGCAGATTTGAACAAAGATCAAAGTTATTTCCTTGCACTGGTCCCTCTTGAGACATTGCGACTGGCCCATTTCCCCCTCGCCGAGACGTATAAAAAAGACGTCCTCACCTTGTTGGCTGACCATGGCCTTGAGCCGCCCATTTCAAGCGAGAGTCAGGAAATCTGCTTCGTTCCCGGGGATGATTATCAAGCATTCCTCCTCGACCGCGAAACCATGCCGGGCGGCGGGCAGGCAATGCTCTCTGATGGCACGGTTGTCGGCAAGCACATGGGATTGTGGCGACACACCCAAGGTCAGCGACGCGGCCTCGGCATTCCATGGAAAGAAGCGTTGTATGTCATTGATAAAGATACCGAAAATAATGCACTCATCGTCGGTCCGAAGAGCGAACTCGAATCAAGAGGTTGCATTGCCGGACACGTCAATCTGATGGCCGACCTCAGCGAATGGCCGGAGGTCATTCTGCTCCAGACACGCTACCGTCAGCAAGCCATGCCGAGTCGCTATGAGTTTACTGGCGGCAAACTCATCTTTCATTTCATCGAATCCAACGCTCGTCCCACACCGGGCCAGGTTGCCGCCGTCTATACCGAAGATGGTGCAGTACTTGGCGGTGGAGTGATCGAGTCCTCGTTTTAGCCTAACTCCCCTCGGATCATTGATCTCAGGTGGCCTCAGAGCGTTTTAAACGGTGGGGATCACATCGTCTGAAGTACATGTGTTTTCAGACTCAGCCGTGACATGGATTGGGGCCGTTATGCCCAATAATCTATGGAAGGTTTTGAGGCGCGCCAGCGAGGCCTTGCTGATGGATTGCCCGCGCAGAAGCAGCTTTGTCCCATCGTTGTTGACGAGATCTTTGGCGATGACCATCCCTTCATGCAGTTCTCCCACGTCGAGTTTGCTAATGGGGTTATCTTCCGTAGGGCAGATGAACGTACGCATGGCTTCCACCACTTGGAGATCGTACTTTGTCTCTTCGGCAGCCATTGAGTCGAGAATTGTGAGCGGATTATTGCCTGCGCGTTCTAGTCGGTCCAAATCAAGAGCGACCTTGATTATTCTTGAACCAAGTGGTTGGTCACCGTTCAAGAAGTCGTGTTGCTGGCGGACGATCTCTGCAACAGGGGCCATCTGATTGATGTTGGCGAGCAGGTTGGATGCAATTTGGGGATGCATTCCAAACAATTTTTCCTCTTCCGGGGAGAGTTTGTCTCCGGTATCAACCTTCATCAAGACTTCTGAGGGCAGCGCCACACAGCCGATATGGGAGAGCTGCACGGCCAATTCCAGCTGCCATAGAGGCCTGAATTTCAGCGTACGGCCTGTTTTTATGACTCGTTTCCGGATGCGCGTGGCAAAGCCCATAGCTTCAGGGTTGACCATGTCCAGAATATCCACCATCGCCTTGACGCTTCCGAGCAGAGCCTTGCGCATGGCTTGTTGTTTTTCCTTGTCAGATTTATACTTGCGCAGACCTTTGCGGATCAGTTTTGCCAAGGCGTCAGGGGGGCATGGTTTTTTTATGAAACGATAGGCTTCTGCAGTGTTCAGAGCATCGTACACGTCTGAAAAATCATTGTGCGCTGTCATCACCATGCGAACTGTTTTGGGAAAGTCCTTTCGAACGCGGTTCAGGAAAGTGATGCCATTTTGGTTGTCGAGCCCTAATTCGGCGATTATCAGACAGCATTCGTCTGCGCTTTCCAATCTGGTCAGAGCGCTATGATATGAAGAGGCCCATTGAAAGGAGTATTGTCTCTGGAGCGACTCAGGAAGGCCCGCCAGGATGGAGCCATCAGCGTCGACTAAAAGTATGGTTTTGGACATTTTTCGCTCCCTATCAAGTGAAGGCGATCTGTTGGGATTCAAAGTCAATGAAGTAGGTCGGGGCGTCCATATCGGCCTTTGGTTTCAAGGCCTTGTCGTTGATTATGACCTCTGTACCGCGAAAGACTTTTTGATCGGCCTTGATACGTTTGGAGGGGGCTTGATCGTTCGTATTGGCTGCCTGCAGCTCTTCTGATTCATCAATGCGATGAATCTTGGCCTGCATCCTGCTGCGGATTTTGATGAGTTCTGCCAGGATGCGGCGATCTTCTTCGGGGGCGCTCATGATGGAGGTGAGGTCGTAGTCCACGCCGATGGCCTCATCAAGTTGTACGATTTCTTTTTCCACCAGTTCTCGCATCGTTATGAATTTTTCTTCTGTAGCATTTCGGGTACGTATTTCCACACATGTTCTAATGTGGGCCTTGTTGCCAATAACTGTAGCGTGGATATCGTCGCCGCTTATAATGTGTCCGCCGTAGATGATGCCCATGGCTCCTAGCACGGTGATCTTCCCTTTGGCAGTCACCTGGCAATGAGAGAGCTCTTGGTCGGCATTAACGTTCCCTCCGGCTTCAATGATCGCATTACGGAAGAAGTGGGCGGAGACATCCCCTTTGGCAACCACTTTGTTGTTACCGTTCATGATGACTCCTCCGGCAATAACGATTCCACCGGCTACGATGTCGGCTTCTTCCACAACACCATCGATGATGATGTCGTTTGGGGATTCCACAGTGAAGCCACATTTGACATCACCTTTGATATGAACCGAGCCGTGCTCGGTGTGAATGTTTCCGGTACTGAAATCGACATCTCCGGGTATTTCCAGAAGCTCCACGACTTCGAGGGTGTTGTCGCGAAATCGCGTCACACCGTCTTGGGTCGCAGTATACGTGATCATGTCATCTTCGGCCGTGGATGCATCCACCCCTTGGCCTGTGTTGATTTTGAGCTGGTGGAGTTCTTGAGATGGGATGAGTTGGCCGAATACGTCTTCTCCGTCGGGGCCAGGGATGGGGGGGTGCAATACGCCGAGAATTTCGCCTTCGGTAACCGAATGCAAGGCAGAACGTTCTCTGAAATCCATGCTTCCATCTTCGCGGAGAGTTCCCGCTGATTCTCCGATGCTGAAAGTCAACGCAAGGTGCGCGTCGTGCCCTTGGTCGGGGAATATTCCCTGGCTTACTATGACTGTATGCCCTTGGTTGGATCCAGCGGATTCTTTCAATGCTTCTGAAAGAGGGATCAAGTCCCATCCAGCCGAAACCTCTCTAAGTTCCTTGGGAACTTGATCGATTATGTAATCCATTGAAATGGGTATGTCTTTGAAATCTGTCTGGTGAACTTCAACAGTGACGAGCATGTTGTCTATGGAGATATTCCAGGCTGGAGTAATTCGGATACCTTCCTCTGAGAAGGTCGCCCTCCCCCAAACGAGTGCTTTTAAGGTATGTGTCACCGGATCAAATTCACACCACGGATTGGTGGCATCTAAGGGAGGGTATGGGAGGCCAGAAAGTTCTTCAACGGTATCATACTCCTCTTTGGGGAGGAGCGTGGCAAAAGTAGCCCCAAGTGGGATTGGTTTATCCAAATCACCGTGTAGGGTAAGAATCTTTTTGAGTGCTCTTTGTGTATCTATTGTCATGGTGCTTCATAGGTAGAGATGTCTGGGGGAGGAGTGCCGTTTCATCGCAAGTTCTTATACATAATATTTAATATTAGCATTCTCAAAAAATACAAGCAAGATGGCAGGAAAAATTACTCATGGAGAGAATGGCCGGAAAGCGTTGCCATTT
>JAFLJT010000187.1 GCA_022712855.1 Pseudodesulfovibrio sp.
TTTCAGGAGTTGGATTAATTCATGATTGTTTGTGGGGTAGGCCAGAGCCAATGGACTGTCTCCGGATTGTGTCTGGGCGTTGATGTCGGCTCCGGCGTCAAGCAGGATGCCGGCGGTCATGGGGTGAGAGTTGGCACATGCGTAGTGCAGGGCGGTCAGGCCGTCCGCATCGTGGCTATTGATGTCGATTCCTTGCCTGAGGATGGCTATGACTGCCGTAGGGTTTCCTGTTCGGGCGGCTTCAAATAATGTCTTGGCGGTGGCAGGGGGGACGACCTGTTTCAGTGTGGCGTGCAGTTGGGCGGAGATTTCTCCGTTGGAAGGTAAACCGTTCCGTTTCTGGAATACCTTGATGGCTTGTATTGTGCGCCTTCCCGGCTTTCCATCGGGCGCCCCTGGTCGGTAACCAAGTCTGGCGAGCATTTCCTGCACTTCACGGACATGGTCTGCATCCGTACCCTTTCCGGGGAGAGGGGGTTTGGGCTGGCTCAATACTGATTTTTTTGGCGTTGGTATTTGGGCCGTCCTGGCAGAAAGTGGGGTTTGAGCCTTTATGTATTCCTGCAGCATCAAGTCCGCTTCCGCGAGGTCTACAGAGGTGAGTATCCTTTTCATGTCGTTGCTGGCTTTTCCGGCTTCTATGGCTTCTTCGCCCCCGGATTGAGCTGCTAGGGTGTACCATATGTAGGCAAGTTTAGGACTCTTAGGTGCGCCGAGCCCCTCCTGATAGAGGCCTGCCAAATGGTGCTGTGCTTGTTTGTCACCAGCCATGGCGGCTTTTCGCCAGCGTGTATAGGCAACCTCGTACTCGCCCTTGTTGAAGGCATCGAGCCCATACTGGTAGTCGGCTAAGGCTGGAGATGCCAGAAGCAGCCACAAGCTGATGGCGATAAATATGCACTTCATGGAGAATTTCCTTACTTGCCGAATGTTGAAAAAAATAGGGGCGATGCAGGGCGGTTCCCTGCTGTACTTTGTACAATTTTGAAGAGGAAAAGTAGCACTAGAGTGCTATTATCTCAATAGCGAAATAAGCGGTTGTGACTGCCAAAAGATGCAAGGCCTTGGACGGGCATGATTCCCAACCGCGATGGTATCGTCTCCGTAAAGATAATAATACGAAATGGCTAATATGTTTTGTTCAAGCATGATATCTTCATGCTGGATCAATTTTTTCGAGCCTGGGGAGAACCGATGACTCTTTTGAAAATACTGCTATTGCAGTGTGTTTTTCTCTTTCTATTGTGTGGGATTGGTCATGCACAACCTAAAAAGCTGATTTTGCTCGAAACCATGTGCGCGCCTTTGGTGACGAGTATGGCCGAATCATTTCTGACTCATTTGGGATCACTTGGATATCAAGATGGAAAAGATTTCAATCTTGTCCGGATGAATGCGGAAGGTGATTCGGATAAAGCCGTAAGTCTTTTGAAAGGTGAGCTCGAAAAAGGTCGCCCTGACATTGTCGTAACCGTTTCAACTTTTGCGACCAAGGCGGCGAATAAACTCCTTGGGAACACAGATATCCCCATTGTCTTTTTGGGTGTCTCAGACCCTGTGAGTGCAGGGATTGTTGCTAAGGTTGGTGAGCCTAATAAAAGGAACTTGACGGGTGTGGTCTTTTCAGTTCCCAGGGAAATCGCAATTAAATTAATACTACAAACTATTTCTAATCCTCCTGCCAAAAGACCATTGCGTTTTGGCGTAGTGTATTCAGGTTATCCTTCTGCAGTAGGCGCCGCTCGACGTTTGAAAAATGCCGCACGAGGCAACTCCCAAATTCAGTTTGTATTCAGAGAAATTCCATTCCGCCCAGGGAAGGAAGGCGAAGCCCCTATGATTCAGGATGCGGCTCAAGCTGTGCGTTCCTTGAAAGACCAGGTAGATTATATGTGGCAAGACTCAGACTACTTGGGTGTCCTGCCACAATACTCTGAGGAGTTTGTGAAAGCGTCTCCAGTTCCTGTAGGGTTCACACGTTACGAAAACACTTTGGAGCTAGGAGCTCTGCTTCGCATCGCACCCAGTGCCGAGGGGAGCGGGATCGCCGCCGCCAAATCTGTTGATGCCATTTTGCACGGAGCTGCTCCCGGAGCTATCCCAGTGTTACCGCCAGAAAAAATGGATATCGGTTTGAACTTGAAAACAGCGAAGAAACTACAGCTCGTAATTCCTATTGAGATAATGGAACTTGCGAAAGATAATTACGTTCAGTGAGGGTATTTGTATGCGTATTATGCAAAGGTTACTAATATCGGGGTTTTTTGTAATCCTGTTGGGCGGCGTTGGGTATGCCGATCACCAACGAATAATCGTGCTTGAGACAATGACAGCCCCCTCATTGCAAGAGGCGACAGATGTTTTCTTGAATCATCTTGAATCGCTTCAACACAAACACAGTGATGAATTAGTCATCACCCGAATGAATGCGGAAGGAGATTATCATAACGCGGTTAAGATTCTCAAAAAAGAGCTCGAAAAAGGAATGCCGGATCTTATTGTGACTGTGGCAACGTACGCGACTAAAGCTGCGGTTGAGTTGCTTGGCGGCACAGATGTACCTATCGTTTTTATGCAGGTCTCGGATCCTGTCGGTTCAGGAATTGTCTCGCACATTGGTCAGCCCTCGGGCACCAATGTGACCGGTGTTGTTCATTCTGTAACCCAACGCGCAACCATCGACATGATGTTGAAGGTTCTTTCAAGTTACAAAAAGGAAAGGCCATTACGTTTTGGCGTTGTTTACTCATCGTACCCAGCAGCATTGGGTGACATCAGTCGCCTGAAAAGAGCTGCCAAAGGGAACCCAGAGATTCAATTCATATATAAAAAAATCCCTTTCCGCCCAGGAAAGGAGGGTGAGATACCAATGCTGAAGGACTTAGCTCAAGCATTGCGCTCTTTGAATGGTCAGGTAGACTTCATGTGGCAGCCTGTGGATTATTTGTCTGTATTACCCCAGTCTACGGAGATATTTGTCGAAGCATCTCCAGTTCCTTTTGCGTTCTCCCGTGTCAAAAGCATGCTAAAAGAAGGGGCTCTGCTGCGTGTTGCGCCGGATTCTATGATGGCCTCAATCGCCGTTGCGGAATATACTAATTCCATCCTGAATGGCGCCGATCCTGGTTCATTGCCTGTGATGGTGCCCGGAGACATGGAGGTCGGGCTGAATTTGAACACGGCGAGAAAACTGGAACTTGTGATACCATCTGATATCATGGAACTCGCAAAAGATAACTTCGTTCAATGAGGTCTGTATGAGACTGGGACCAAAACTCATAGTATTCATTCTGCCCATAATTCTCTTCGCCATAGTAGGGTTGGGGGGATGGACTTATTTGGAGGCCAAACAGGGGTTACTCTTTTTTAACTTCAGGTATATGCGCTTGGCACTTGATGATGTGTTTTTAGAGCAGGTTAAGCGTAGAAGCGATCTTGTTATTAAAGCGGATATGCAGGGAATCAAATACTTTGTGGAGAAGTATAAAAATGAAGCTCGCAAGAACGTTCTGGCTTCAAGTCAGCGGGTTCAAGGTGATTTCTTTGTTTTTTCGCCGTCTGATGTGTCTACCGGTAAAGATCACAATGCAGATTGTCCTCTGACTAATGCACAGACACGAATAATAATGGAGAGCCTGAAAAAGTCTGAGGACATGCGGTTTGAAGGGACTTTGGAAGGTCCAACTCTGTTGTTATGCGAAGCCCGCTTTTTTAGAGAATGGGATTGGGTGGTGGGTTATGTTATTCCTGAGAAAACAACGCTACAGTTTCTAGAGCCAATCTATCAGGCAACCGTGCTCGCTGTTATTGTTGTGGCATTTATTCTCACCCTTCTGATTGGCATACTGACACGAAGATTAATAACGAACCCCATTGGTCTATTGGAGCGTTCGGCCAAGAAGATTGCAGCAGGGACTTCTCTTACAAGCATTGGCGTCCGATCAAGGGATGAGTTGGGGGTTCTGGCTCGTAGTTTAGAAGAAATGATGAGGGATATTCAACTCAGAGAAACAGATATCACACAAAGCAAGGCAATGCTGTTGGAAGCAGAGAGGCTCGCCGACCTGGGCGCATGGGACTGGGATATTCAAAGCGATGCTTGGATCTGTTCCGACAATTGGTTGCGAATACATGGATTATCAAATCCAAATTTGTCCCTTGATGAAGTCCTTGAAATTGCGCATCCAGATGACCTGCAGTCAATAAGTACGGCTATTTCCAAGTCTGTTGAACAGGGACTCTCCTTCTCCTTGGAGTATAGAGTGGTTCGCCCTGACACAGGCGAGACAGTGTATATTCACAAGAAAAGTGAAGTAGAGACGGATGCG
>JAFLJT010000296.1 GCA_022712855.1 Pseudodesulfovibrio sp.
CCTCAGGCGCAGGGATCAGAGCCATCAAAATGGCAACAATGATCGGTGAAAATTTCTTCAAGTACTCCACAACCCCTCCAAACAAATAATATTAGTTTAATATACAAAGAGAAACACTGACTTTATTCATCAAATCCAGCATTGATTGCTAACATAGAGTTGTCCAGTCAAACAATAACTAAAGACTTCATATTTATCCATTCTCCATAATAGTACGACACTGATGCGCCCTTCCCCTCGCAACAAGACCGAAAGACAACCATACAAATGAGCGTATGCCACGAAAAAAGGCTTACCGAAATTTTCGGTAAGCCTTTGCTTTTCGCTGGCGGAGAGGAGAGGATTCGAACCTCCGGTAGACGTTAGCCACACACACTATCCAGGAAGCTTCCCCTTCAACAATTATCCAAATATTTAAATATATTAAAGGCTTGACGAACGTCTAATGCGTGCGACTGAGCTAAAATCGCTACTCCTGAAGAGTTCAGCACGCATGAGGCACGCATTGTGTCGTCATTTATAAAGTGTACTGAGAATGAAACAGAACTAGCAATGACACGGGGATTTTCAGTGGAAAATTGTAGCTTTCATGCACAATCACATGGTTTCATAAATAACTTACAAAAAGTTTGAACAGTGTGATTAATTTCGGATTTCTAAGTCATTAATAAACACACGAAATCTCTCTCTGTCGCGTTGAATCCTTGTACAGTCCTTGTACAGAATCTGACCGGGTGAGCTGGAGGGGGATGATCGACCCCACGAGCTCTTGAATAACACCCAAGAGCATTCATTTCTGTATAAGTATTTTTCAGATATTATAGCTGGCAGCCCTTTGAAGATGGAAAAATAGAGCAGAGCAATGCCCACAACCGCTTATCCACATTTTCAACCAGGGTATGCAACTCTGCTTCGCCGATATTCAAACGTTCCCAAACCTCCTCCCCCGGGTCCATGGTATAGGTGCCTTGAAAGTCGAGCCCCAATGCCGTGACAATCTGGTTGGCCGCATAGACTATCTCTGACACTTCATTGCCAACGCACCTGCTCGGATTGTGGTGATACAAGGCTGCTTTTACGATTCCCATGGGCAGATTCCATTCCGAAAAGAAAAGCCCGCCCACCATGCAATGGTCTACATCAAATACCGCCAATTCCGCATCATGTAATGGCATGCTCTTCTCCTGCTGCAGAGCCAGGGCCACTTTGGCTAGATCAGGATAACAGCTGAAAAGCATGACATGCCCCAGGTCGTGCAGGAGCCCCGCCACAAGGAACTTGTCTGGGTCAGGCTTTCCTAGGAGCACTGCGATGTCGTTGGCAAAAATAGCGCAAGCTATGGAGTGCTTCCAGAAAGCCTGCAGAGGCATGCCCTCCGGGGGCGTGTCATCGAACATGGCCAGCAAGCGTGCACCGAGGGCCAGGGAGGATATCTCTTTAGTGCCCATGATAGTTATGGCTCGACCAAGGGTTTCCACTTCATATGGATGAGGGTAAATAGGACTATTAACCAAGCTCATAATGGCCGTAGTCAATTTAAGGTCATGACGGACGATCTCTGCCAATTCTTTAGATGGAGCTCCTTCCTCCAAGGCCTTCTGTAAACGAAAAACAATCCCAGGAACCGTTGGCAGCTTCATTCTGTCCTTGATGGTGTCCAAGGGAAGCAGGCTCACTTTGCTCTGCATTTCCATTAACTGGACCGCATCTGGAATAGGGGTATGCATGTCCGCGGCAAAGTCCTGATCCTCTGAACAGCTTTCCTCCCTTTTCATTGCCAAGTTGTAGAGCATGGCATTTATCGGATGCTTCAAGGAAACCGCCTTAAAGCGTTTGTCTACAACAACCCTTGCCATCAGCGAAGTGCTCTGAGTCATCGCTTCCCTCCGGCATCACGCTTATGGGCAATGCTTCGTTTCAACTGCTCCATAAGCACATCAATCTCAAAGGGCTTGGGCACGTACCCGTCCATGCCCATTTCCAAGAATTTCCCTTCGTCGCCAGTCATGGCATATGCCGTCATGGCGATGATGAGGATTCCGGCCTTGTCATCCCCCGCTTCGCCCCTGCGAATAGCTTTGGTTGCTTCCGCGCCGTCCATTACAGGCATCTGCACGTCCATAACAACTGCGTCGAAGTGTTCTCCGCGCACAGCCTCAAGAGCCTGCTGCCCGTCCACAACAGTTGTGACCTTGCACCCAGCCTTTTCCAGCAATTTCTTCGCGGTCAATCTGTTGACTCGTTCATCCTCGGCAACAAGGATTTTGAGAGGCACGGATACCCCCCCTTCATCCCCGTCGACTGCAGGGGGCTTCAGGGAGAGTAAGTCATCTCGATCAAGTGAGTCATCTCGATCAAAGGTAATACAAAAGTGGACGCTCGTGCCCACATCGACTTCACTAGAAACGGCCATGGTGCCCCCCATAATCTCTACCAAACGCTTGCAGATGGACAGCCCGAGTCCGGCACCCTGATAGTTTCGATTGAATCCCTCGCTAGCCTGAACAAAAGGCTCAAACATTCTATTAACGATATTGTCGGAGATGCCGATCCCTGTATCCGAAACAGAAAAGAGGACTCTGCATTGATCCGGATGCTGTGCGGACAATTGATAGACATCAACCGTCACACTCCCAGAATTGGTGAATTTAATGGCGTTCCCTACCAGATTGGTGAGTACCTGCTGCAAGCGAACAGAGTCCCCCAAAACCTGCGGCGGCATGTCCGGATCTACATTGTAGATCAGCTCCAAGTCCGACTGCCGAGAGGAGACCTGGAACAGGTCGCGCACATGATCTATTACAAATGTCAGATCCATTGGTTCGCGTCGAATCTCAACCCTGTCCGTCTCCACCATGGAAAGGTCCAGTATGTCTGACAGCAGATTAGTCAGGCGTTTGCTCGATTGAAGGGCGATGTCTGCAAACTCATCTTGATCTGCATCCAGACTGGTAGTTTTCATGAGCTGCAACATGCCCATGATGCCGTTAAGCGGGGTACGAATCTCATGACTCATATTGGCCAGGAACTCGGTCTTTGCCAAGTTAGCGGTTTCGGCCTGTTCCTTGGATGCAGTCAGATCATTCACCAAAAGCAAATGATCGGTCAGGTCGAGCATTGTGATGACTGAAATCTCACCGAGCGGCACCAGCTTGAACTCCACGGTTCTCATCTCACCGTCCTTGCGACAAAAATCCCAGATCTGAGGCTTGATCTCTTGTCCCGAAGATTGGGCATCCACTACGGCCTGTTCCCAAGACTTTTGGACTCGCTGGCGGTATTCAACATCAGGATAAGCAGTCTGCCACCACTCCTCGCCAGTACGGGCGTCATTGATTGTATAACCGAAAGCAGTGGAGAATGACTCGTTAAAAAGCTCGATATCCCCACTGGCCTGAACAACGACCATAGGGACTGGGGCTTTGGCTACAACCTCCTGCAACTTCTGTTCGCTTCTTCTCAGCTCATCCTCGGACAGCTTACGCTCAGCGATATCCCACGCCATGTCGGCTAAAAGGGTGACGGTATCGACGTCGACGTTCACATAATCGCTTTGCTTATTGCCCACGCCCAAAATAGCCGTGATCTTACCACGCCGAAACACTGGAACAACCAATTGACGAACGATTGGAGCATGCCCGGAAGGCAATCCTTTTTTGTGGGGCACCGACTCATAATCATTGTGGATGACGGCTTGACGTTGTTTTATGCAATCTACCCAGATACCGGCATCGGACAGGGCATAGTGCATGCCTTTTCCCGTGGCTTTGCAGGTCTCTCGAAGTGTGCGCGTTGACCACGCCTGAAGCGAAAGTGTTTCCTGATCTTCTTCAAGAAAATGGTAAAATCCAATTTGACTATCCGTTAAACATTCCACTTCATCGAGTGTCTTGATCAACAATTCATCAAGCGAACGAGTTGTGGAAAATTCCATCAGTCGGAGTCGAGCTTGAAAAATTGAATCAGTTCGCTTGCGCCTGGTAATATCCATGGCCAGGCCCTCGACGAAGAGTTCATTGTTTTCATTATAAAGGTGCATGCATCTGTCATGCAGCCAGCGCCATTCGCCTGTAGCGGTACGAATGCGGTATTCCAAATCGAACTTTCGTCCCTCCTCAGCATCGGCAATGGCTTGATCCACACGGGAGACATCTTCGGGGTGGATGGAATCGTGCCACAACATGCTACGAGCTTGAAGATATTCAGGGGAATAGCCAAGCACTCCCTCAACACGTTTAGAGTAGTAGCCGCCGCCATCGGGCAGAGCATAACTATACACTATGTCAGGAGAATGCTCTACCAATCGCCTAAATTTGTCTTCAACTGTTTTTTGCTTGGCATCTGATTCATCGCGGAGTTTTTCATGGCGAAGCAGCAAAAGAATAGCAACCCATAAGAATCCAAATCCACTCAAACCGATCATCGCATAACGTTGAGCAGAGTTTGCCTGAAGCACCCCTAACGTCTCATAATACCGACTCATGGGGACCGTAACGCTGATCCCTCCCCGAATGTCTCCCTCTTTATACCCTTGCTTCCCATGGCATCTCAGACAGGCCTTCTCGGTGACCATGGCCCGCATATAGCGTAATACAGGTTCTCCCTTAACAATGCCTTCTTCATGAAGTTCATCCATACCTAGCTGAAACTTTTTCAGAGTACTGGTTTCCCACTCATCTGGGGCATTCCCGGGACTGAGAGGAATAAGACTGGTTATATGAGCCTTGAGACCAGCCTCCTCCGACATGAGGCCATGGATCAACCGCAACATGTATGCCGGATTGATCAATGTGAGCTTCTTGCCTGATCCCGTAACAACATCCCGATCTGGAACATCAAGATAGGGATTGGGCTGAAGTTTGTCAGAAATTTGGGCATACACCCCCCCAAGCATGGCTGCCCACCGCCGATTCGTCATGTCTTTGTTGTAGGCAATACGGGCTTCAATCAACGCCTGTGCATAGGTACTAGCCTCATGGTCTTCAATGGAGTTGTTGAACAAAGACACAACAACTGCCCCCCAAAGGACGCTGAATATGAATCCCAAAAGTAGATGCTTCCGGTATTGAAACAACACACTCCTCCTGATCTCAATAGCCCCTTCGCATCACACATGTAGTCGGCGAAAACCTTGACCTTCAACAATGCCCCCACGCGTGCGCCACAAATTCGGGCTCATTTGATACAGATTACACAATATCCTAATACGATACAGGATAGCATCTCAAGCACTTCATCTGACATCCTGTTGCTGTAGCAGAATACCCACAGCATGATCCAAATTACATATAGACAAAGTGGAGGAGTATTATAATCGAGACTTCACCACCTCTCATCAAACGAAAGCCATCTGAACTGCTCCTTGATGAAGGGCAAGCTCAAGATATTTACTTATGATGACCGAAGGGGGTGTTCCTAAAATGGACTCGGTCAGGCCCTTCCCCTCGAACCATCAGGCTGGCCCAGTTTTCGAATGGGCAGGTCAAAGAGATTATAATGTACACTGATGCACTTTCTCCTGCTTATACTAAGAATAGATTTTTTGTTTGCCGTCCAGAGGGATCCGACAAGAACGTGTTCTATGCAGAATCACGTCTCGTTTTCAAAAACCGTCAATCATGTAGGGGAGGGGGAGTCTGATGAGCATAAGGAACACACTCTATCTGTCTTTAGGTGTTTTGTTTTTGATCGGTCTGTCCATGTTTATCGCCACTACGGTCATCACTTCGGCGCAGAAAAGTGATGGGCTGGTGATCAACCTGGCTGGGCGACAGCGGATGTTGAGCCAGAAACTGGCCAAAGAAGCGCTTGTGTACCTTGAAGAGAAACAAGCCGGGCGGGATAATCAGAAACTGCGGGAACAGGTAGTGTCCACTACAGCGTTGTTCGAAAAGACGCTCAATGCGCTGATTAATTCAGGAGAGGCACCAGTCGGGGCCGATCCCAATGGGAAGACCGAGTATATTCCTGCAGCTTCGGCAATGGTTTCGAGTCAGTTGAAAGTTGTCGAGGGCCTTTGGGCAGCGTATCGAGCCAGCATTGAGAATATTGTCAACCAACAAGAGTTAAAACCGGATTTCATTGAGAAAAGCCAGGGCGTCCTCGGCAACATGAACAAGGCCGTCGGCATGATGCAGGCAGAGTCGGAAAATCGCGTGTCGGTTCTGTTGATGAGCCAGATAATCGGCATCGGCTTCATGGCTATTATTGCCATATCGCTCGGGGTAGTGATTCAAAAGAACATTATTGATCTGCTGGAGAACTTCCAATGCGTTGTTTCCGATATTTGCGATGGCGATTTGACCAAGGAATTCACAACCAAGCGCGACGATGAGATTGGCAAGGTAGCCAAAGCTCTGACCAGGATGGAAGCGAGTTTAACGCACGTCGTGGGCAACGTGCAGGGGACTGCCAACAACGTAGCCTCCGGTAGTACCGAGATGTCCGCAACGGCACAAACTCTTGCACAAGGCACAACTGAGCAGGCGGCATCCATTCAGGAGGTCTCTGCGTCGATGGTGCAGATGGTCGCGAATATCGGCAACACGGCGGACCGATCAAGGGAGACGCAGGGCATCGCGTTGAAGGCGGCCAAGGATGCAAAGCTGGGTGGCGAGTCTGTTACTCTGGCACTTGAATCCATCAAGACGATTGCTGAAAAGATCACAATCGTTGAAGATATTGCCCGCCAGACAAACCTTCTCGCACTCAATGCAGCAATTGAGGCTGCACGGGCAGGCGAACATGGCAAGGGTTTTGCCGTTGTTGCCGCCGAAGTTCGTAAACTCGCAGAACGAAGCGGGGATGCGGCAAGAGAGATCAGCGATCTTTCTGCCAGCACAGCGAATATTTCGGATGAAGCCGGTCAATTGCTTATCAAGCTCGTGCCGGAAATCGAGCATACGGCAGAATTAATCAACGAAATCAGTGCGGCGAGCAGTGAACAGAATGTGGGGGCGGAGGAGATCAAGAGGGCGATCGGTTTGCTAGATGACACGATCCAGCACAATGCTTCAATTGCGGATGAAATGTCGTCCACTTCGGAAGCTCTGGCTTCGCAGGCGCAGGACCTCATACAGACCATGTCCTTCTTCAAGACCAACAATGAGCAGAGCTACAGTGTGTCCGTTATGAGTAACGAAGCCATGAAAGAATTGCCGGCCCGGAGGTGAATTTGAGAGAAGCCCGGGATAGGTTGGCATGATCTGGGCGAAGCGAGTCCGTGAAACAGTTGTCGATGAAGTAGACAAGAACAAAGACGATCATGATGGCAAACGATAGCATGTCAGTTCTGATCTGCAATCAGTAGCTCGACGATTCAATGGAAAAGACTTCAAGATGTTATCTTGAAGTCTTTTCCTTTTTCCGGTGAAGACGTGGATTTTTGAAATATCTAAGTGGGCGATTATTTATGATCTGGAAGAGCATTTAGTTAGTCGTTCCACTTTTCAATCAATAAATCATGTCCCTTCTTTTTGCCAGGAGTACGCTCTGACCGTATGAACAAAATTCCATTCAAGAAGTCGCGCAAGGCCAGCTTGACCGACATTCAAAAGATTCTCGGCCACGAAAACGCCACCACCGACACGTATTTGAAAGGATTGCGCGGAGACACCCGAAAAGCCGCGTCAATTCTGGACAATGACGACCTGCTCGATAAATCAAACACAAAACAAAATGGCGCACAAAGTGGCGCACAAAGCTCATAAAACCACAGCAAAAGGGCTTACAACAGTGGTTGTAAGCCCTTGGATTCGCTGGCGGAGAGAGGAGGATTCGAACCTCCGGTAGACGTTAGCCCACACACGCTTTCCAGGCGTGCTCCTTAAGCCGGACTCGGACACCTCTCCGCGTTGAGAAGGCAGTAACTAGCGAATATAGAGTGCGTTGGCAAGAGAAAAGTAGAACAAATTGTCCTATTTCTTACAGCGGCAACTCCAAACTCCCCCTAAATTCCTCAAGACTCTTCGCGCCGATCTCCACGAGCAGCGCTTCCAGCTCGTCTACAAGGGTAAATGCGAAGTCGGGGCGCAGGAAGTTGGCTGTGCCCACCTGAACGGCATGAGCACCCACCAGAATGAACTCAAGGGCGTCTTCAGCCGACGTAATGCCGCCGATGCCTATCACCGGGATGTCCACGGCCTGAACGACCTGATGCACGCATCTGAGTGCCACAGGCTTGATAGCCGGACCGGACAGACCTGCAACAACATTGGCGATGCGCGGTTTCCGATTACGAATATCCACGGCCATACCCATCAGCGTATTGATGAGGGACAGCGAGTCTGCGCCACCATCGGCTGCGGCCCGAGCACAGACAGCGATGTCCGTGACGTTCGGTGAAAGTTTGACGATGACCGGTTTGTTCCCGGCATTCTTTTTCACGGCTTCAGTGACCTTGCGAATCTGTATGGGATCCGCCCCAAAAGCGGAACCGCCCTCTTTAACGTTGGGGCAGGACACATTCACTTCGAGCGCTGCAAGAGAATCCTCACCCGCCAGCACACTGGCGAGTTCGCCGAATTCTGCGGCGTCACAAGCGTAAAGATTTGCAACAATCGCGACATTTTTATTCGCCAACGCAGGCAGCGCCTTGGTGACAAATTCTTCCACGCCGGGATTCTGGATGCCGATAGCGTTGAGCATACCGCACGGCGTCTCAGCGATACGCGGCATGGGGTTGCCCTCACGCGGCTTGAGCGAAATTCCCTTGGCAACGATGCCGCCAAGCTTCTCCAGATCACCATAGGGCGCGAACTCGAGGCCGAACCCGAAGGTGCCGGATGCAGTCATGATCGGATTTTTCAAATCCAGACCGCCGAATGAAACGTTCATATTCATTTATATATGCTCCCTACAATTCCACTTTGTCGGTCCAGAAGACTGGGCCTTTCGTACAAACCTGAACATGATGATCATTGCCGTCTTTGGTCACACAACCAAGACATGCACCAACGCCGCAGGCCATGCGATTTTCAAGCGACACCTGTGCGCGTGCGCCGAACTCGTTGGCAAACTGTTGCACAGTGCGCATAAATGGCGTGGGACCGCAGGAAAGGATCAATCCGTCTTTGTCGGCGTATTCCTTGATCAGTTCCCGCATTGATGCGATGATCTGTTGCAAATCGTCGGGCTTTTCCTCGATCATGCACTGGCCATTTATCTTCTCGGAGAGCTTACCAAAGGGGTAACATTCCAACGGCAGACGGTGAGCCAGAAATAAATTCAAATTTTCCGGGTGCGGATGTTGCTCGACATAACCTCGAAAAGGTGCGATGCCGATGCCCCCGGACAAAAGTAACGTGGGTGTTTCAGGCTCCACGGCAAATGAATTGCCGAGCGGCCCCCATATGGCAACATCGTCGCCGGGCTTGAGCGCAGTGATGCGAGCAGTACCGCGACCAACTTTCTGAACAAAGAGTGTCAGAGTGTCGTCGTCAACCGAACAGATGGAAAAAGGCCGTGCCCAGAGTAGGTCCAATTCCCAACCGGTGGGCCGGATCATGACAAACTGACCAGGCTTCCATCTATCCCAATCCGGGTATTCGAGTTTGATCTCGAAAAATTCGTCCGGCCTTTTCAATTGACCGACCGGGGTAACTTCCAATACCTTTACATTCTGGCAATTCCTCAACGACATTGAGCACAACCCTTATGAGCAAAATACATATTCCAGAGATTATGGCCCCCGCAGGGGACGCACCTTCCTACCTCGCTGCCGTGGCAGCGGGCGCGGACGCCATTTATGTGGGACTGAAACATTTTTCAGCCCGCATGCAAGCCACCAACTTCTCTATCAGCGAGCTTGCGCAACTGGCAAGCCTTGGGCGCGACCGCGGCACAAAGACCTACGTTGCCATGAACACCATGGTCAAGCCAAACGATGTTGAATCTGCTGGCCGACTCATTGATCGGTTACAGAAATCCGTCAAGCCCAACGCCCTCATTGTCCAGGATCTGGCATTGATCGAACTGGCCAAACAGGCTGGCTTCAAAGGCGAAATACATCTTTCCACCTTGGCGAACCTGAGCCACCCATCCGGTCTCGAAATCGCCAAAAAGCTCGGTGTCAACCGAGTGGTTGTACCGCGCGAACTCAATCTCGACGAAGTAAAGACCATGGCCGAAGCCTGTCCCAAAGACATGGACCTCGAACTTTTCGTGCATGGCGCACTCTGTAACTGCGTGTCCGGCCGCTGCTATTGGTCCAGCTACCTCGGCGGCAAATCCAGCCTTCGTGGCCGTTGTGTCCAGCCGTGCCGCCGCATGTACAAGCAGGGCAAGGCAGATGCCGAACGCCTTTTCTCCTGCACCGATCTTTCACTCGACGTACTGACCAAGCCGCTGCTCGACATGCCCAAGGTTGCCGCATGGAAGATTGAAGGCCGTAAAAAAGGGCCTCATTACGTGTACTACACGGTCCGCGCCTATCAAATGATCCGCGACAATCCCAAGGATGCACAGGCCAAGAAGGCGGCTCAGGACCTGCTCGAACAGGCTCTCGGCCGACCGACCAGCCACTCGACATTCCTGCCCCAGCGTCCGTTCATGCCCATCCAGCCCAAAGCGGAGACCAGTTCCGGCAGGCTCGTTGGCGAGATCAAGCGCGACCAGAAAAAACTCTATTTCGAACCGCGTGAGGTTCTCCACGCCGGAGACCGTATCCGTGTGGGTTACGAAGACCAACCCGGTCACCGCACGCTGTCCATCAAGCGCCGCATACCCAAACGTGGGCGTATGGACATTCCCTTCAACAAAAAGTTGCAGGGCACGCCGCTTTATCCCGGCACCAAGATTTTCCTTATTGATCGCCGCGAACCCGAACTCGTGAAGCTCGTCAAAGGCTTGCAGAAAGAGCTCGAAATGTTCCCGGCACCCGAACAAAAGGAATCGCGTTTCACACCCAAGTGGCCCAATACAGCTGCACGCAGCAAGGGCCGCCCGGAGAACGTCACGCTCTTCCGCAATGTCCCGCGTGGAAAAACGCACGGCAAGACGGCCTTCTGGCTGGAACGTTCCATCATCAGCAAGGTGCCATTTGCGACCGTAAGCCGCTCCCAGTGGTGGCTGCCGCCTGTCATCTGGCCTGACGAAGACAAGATGTACCGCTCCCTCATCAAGGAAGCCGTCAACAAAGGCGCACGCGAGTTCGTCATCAACGCACCATGGCAGGCCGCCTACTTCACGGACCGCAAAAAAGCGACCCTCGTGGCAGGCCCGTTCTGCAACGCTGCCAACCGTTTGTCTCTCAAGGTTCTCAAGGATCTCGGATGTTCCTCGGCCATCATCTCCCCGGAGCTGCCAGCCGAAGACGTCTTTGCTATCGCCCAGAACCCGCCATTGTCACTCGGATTTGTCATCAAAGGTCTTTGGCCGTTCGGCATCGCCCGCTTCCGGTCCGAGTCCCTCAAGTTTGACGAACCTATTAAGAGCCCCATGCACGAAGTATCCTTTGTCCGCCAATACGGCCAAAATAGTTGGATATATCCCGCTTGGGAACTCGACCTGTCAGACGAGTACAAAGACCTCGACCGACTCGCATTCAAGAGCTTCATTACTATCAATGAACCATGGCCAAAAGACGTGCCCAAGCCGCGGAGAACCAGTACCTTCAACTGGAAACTGGATCTTCTGTAACCGAAAGGACTTGCAGTCCTTTCCTGTTTCAGCTGAAAATACATAAGAATCGATTGATATCATGCTTTACGGCAGATATAGTGGCAACGCTATGATGCACATAGGTTTGTATTGTTTCATCATCGGGATGTGTATTTGAACCCAGCGAAGGAGACGGAATGGCCTCCAAGACGAGTGACGCAGTCTGCCCATTGAGCCAAAAAGAGATCGAACCTCTTGGCGACTTCAATTATCCTGTGCTGCCCAACAAGGCTTTTGCCAAGCTGAAGTCAGACGAACCACAGCCCGACCACAAATTGGATGCATCCTATCCGGATGCATCCATACTCTTTGATTCTGAAGCGGGGACTCTCACCGCCTCTGCTCTAGGCATGCTCACATTTTCTAAACAGGGCATGTCCATAACACCTCTCTGGTCTTTGTCAGACGAGAATATGACGATGACCATGAATTTCTCCCCCAACGATTGCTTCAACGACGTTATTCCCCAAGACGCATACAAAGCAGGCTTACCTGATGGATGCAAGGGAGTCGACGATGAGGCGTTGAAGCAGGCTATGGCTAAGAATAGCCCTGCCAAAGGCGTAGTAATCGCTCAGGGGCGCGCCCCCAAGGACGGCGAGCCTGCTCAGCTTCAGCTCAACTTTGACGAAAGCAACGAAGCTGGTGCTATTAAGGACAACGGAAACATTGACTTCCGGGAACGCGGCAGCATGAACACTGTGTCAGAAGGTGAAAAAGTTGCTGCCATTATTCCGCCGACAAAGGGGAAGGCCGGCTTCAATGTGTTGGGTAATGAGCTCCCCGCTCAGGACGGCCAACCACTGACGATCAAACCCGGTACGGGCATAGCCTTTAGCGAAGGAAGTGATGGAGTCATCACCTACACTGCGACATCTCCAGGGATGCTCACACACAAAGACGGCACCCTTTCCATCTCTGATGTAGTGGAAGTGAATAGCGACGTGGACATGACTTCCGGCAATATCCACACAGAAAAGGGATCCATATTTATCAAAGGGACTGTGACCACTGGTGCGACGGTCTCTGCCAAAGAAAGTGTGTATATCGATAATGTGGTGGAAAATGCCACAGTCAAAGCCGGTGCCGATATTGTTATCAACGCCGGCATTCTCATGGAAGAAGGTGGACTCATCGAGGCAACTGGAAACGTCACTGCCAAATTCATGCGCAACGCAACTATTCGAGCAGGCGGTGACGTCATTTCGGAAGTGGACTTCGTCAACTGCGATATTATCGCTGGTGGGCGTATCATTGCCGAGTCTGACAAAGGGAACGTCAACGGCGGCACGTACGTTTGTTCCGGCATGGATGTGTCAGAGGTTGGAACCGACATAGGTACGCAAACATTCGTGACTCTTGCCCTGCCCGAAGACGAAGGGGCGAAGATGGACACTCAAATAACCAGTATTCAGGACAAGTTAGAACTCTTGGATAAATATATTGGCACCAGCGACACGAAGAGTACTTTGCTGCTGGCCCCCAAGGAAGACCGTGATATTTTGAGAGAACTCTTCAAGATAAAAAAAGCGCTTCTTCAAAAAAAGACGAAACTGGAAGAGAACAAACAAAATACGCGGGAGGATGGCGGTGAGGAGCTTGCCAAGATGGTCCTTAAAGCGCGTAAAACGGTTCACGCAGGCGTCACAATAACCATTGCCGACAAATCCATTACCCTGCATAAAGCGGAACAATTTTCCAAATTCCATTGGAATGCTGAAGAAAACGGCATCGCCATTACCGGACTATAAAACTGAGGAGCGTACCATATGGCAAAACCCAAAATAATGCTCGTCACAACGGATCATGAACTGACGAAAACCAGCCAAGCCGAATTGGGCGAAGAGTTCGAACTGACCTGCCTGGGCAGCGCAGAAGAGGCCTTGGCTGTTCTGGCCAAAGATTCTCACTTCATGGTCGTGATTTCAGGCCTTACGCTGCCTGGCATGGATGGAGGGGAATTTCTGACAACCCTGCATACGAATTTTAAGAAAATATTTCTCATCTTGGCATCAGGCACCTGCGACCTTGAAATGGCTGTAAAGGCTGTGAATTCAGCGCAGATTTCACACATCCTGACAAAACCAATATCTCCGGATTTATTAAAGGATACCGCTCTCAAAGCAGTTGCGGAATATAGCCGAATCGAAGCTAAATCCATCGCCATGAAAGACACGCTGCTCGGCTGCGTTCGAATGCTTGGAGACATTCTTGAACATACTCATCCGGCAGCAGTGCGGCAATGCAAACGTATCCGCAGACGCGCTCAACATATCTGCAAGGACCTCAAGGCCATGCCATCTCAGCAGATGGATATTGTTGTCCTTCTTTCCAATATCGGTTGCGTGGGACTGCCTAGCAGCTTGCTCAAAAAGATGGAAATCGGAAAGAATATCAGCAAAGAAGATATGAAGACATTTCGAACTCATCCAGAGATAGCCGGAGTGTTGCTGGAAAATGTTCCAAAGATGAACAAGGTTGCTGATATCATTCGCCACCAGAACACTCCATACTCCCAGAATCCACCTTTAGGGGCACGCATCCTCAAGGTATGCATCGATTTGGATCAAATGCAGTTGATCGATGTTTCGCGGGATAAGGCTATGGAATACTTACGCAGCAAGCCAGATATGTACGATCCAGATGTTATCAATTCCATAGAACGATATCAGGGCAAAAACAAAGATCTGGCATGCGATCCTATCACCATTGCAGAACTGGAACCCGGCATGATTATGCAAAGGGATATGGTCACCCAAAGCGGCGTGGTTCTCCTGCACAAGGGAGATGCTGTCAGCGAAGCATCCCATATGCGCCTTCAAGCTTTCAGCGATCTGCTCCAAGTAAAGGAACCCCTCTGCGCAGCGCAACCCCAAAAGACTGCGGCTTAAATGCCACTCATCGTCGAACCATACAAACAGATCAGCAGTGCGACTGCGTCGCTCCTCGGACGTAATTGTCCACTCTAAGGAATTCTCGGCGAAGAATATGACCTGCTCCTCTGTCCCTTTCAGAATTCCCAAATCTCCCTCTGACGAGAAAGCACACAATGGAAAAGCCTGCACTTTGACGCGCAGGCTTTTCCATTGACAAATAGGTTCTTCAAGAAGAAATCAAAAAGTCTTTCCATCCCAGCCAAACATTGAACGTTTAATATCGCCAAAGGCGATATACACTCGGTTGCCGGGTATGCCCAATGCGCTCTCAAGAAAGCTGCATATTGAGGCTGAAAGTTCTGGAGTTCGATCTTCAGGCATTCCAATGGAATCCAGCGTCACATAGGCTGCTGGACCATCTTCTCCGCCAAAGATGAGTGTTTTGCCTTCTTCCAAGATGGTAAGCACGGAGGTTTCCGGTTTGCCCAGCATATCTGCCGCCAGAGCGGACAACGCTTTGCCCGTATCCGCAGCCTTGGACGCTGACATGGCAACATTGGTCTCGACCTTAATGAACGGCATCGTGCCTCCTAGCGCATTTTCATCTTGAAGCAAGATGAAGCATTGAAATAATGACACATTTTTTTCAATAAAATGCATCAGAGCATCTAACGCTTTTCAAGCTCAATATGCTCTAGAGAAGTATGGAACCCTTCATGTACGTCACAGCCTTGCCCGAAATCTTCACGCGATCACCAAGGTTCTGGCAACCGACGACGCCACCACGCTTGGAGGCTTGAAAGGCAGTCAGTTCGCTCTTGCCGAGCCGTTCGGCCCAGAAAGGAACAAGGGCACAATGGGCCGATCCTGTAACCGGATCTTCGGGAATACCAAGTTCAGGAACAAAAGTGCGGGAAACAAAGTCGTAATCCAGTCCGGGAGCCGTGCAGATCATGCACATGCCATCAAGCTGTGAAACGAGCCGGAAATCGGGATTCAATGCGCGAATCTGCTCTTCGTTCTCAAAGACCGCCATCATGTCGCGCTCGCCCATGTAGAGTTCTACGGGGCGCTCGCCAAGAGCGGCGGAAACACGCTCGGTCACCTGAATCTCACGGACTCCCCATGCCGGAAAATCCATGGAATACGTGCCGTCTTCACGGTCCACAAACAAACGCCCACTCTTGGTTTCGAAAACCACAACAGGGTCGGTGTATTCCAGGTATTCATACAGTACATAGGCGCTGGCGAGAGTCGCGTGACCGCACAGATCAACCTCGGCTTCAGGCGTGAACCAGCGAAGCTCAAAGTATTCACCCTTACGCACAAAAAATGCGGTCTCAGCCAGATTATTTTCTTCAGCAATGGACTGCATCAGCTCATCGGAAAGCCACTCGAACAGCGGAATGACTGCTGCGGGATTACCGTTGAAAACATCATCTGCAAAGGCATCAACTTGGTAAATATCAAGTTCCATAGGACTGTCCTTGGCTAGAAAGTCTGCTTGAACAAATCGTCGGCCGAAGCCGGGCCATTGCCATCGGGACCGCCATTGGTAGACATCTCCGTCGGCTCTGTCCCCGCCTTGAACGGCAGGAAGAATTCCTTCTTGGAACTGGGCGAAGCGAGCTTGCCGGAAGTTCCATCCACCCTGACCATAACAATTCCTGGCGGCTGGGTGAAGTCCTCATATGGATAATCTTCTTCCACTGCTTTGCGGTACCCAACCCAGATCGGGCTGGCCGCGCGCGAACCAGTTTCCCACTTGCCCATAGGCTTGAGTTCATCGAACCCAACATAGACACCCGTCATCAGATACGGCGAGTAGCCCATGTACCAGGCATCATGCTCGTTGTTGGAAGTACCAGTCTTACCTGCCAGAGGCCGCTTCAAAACACGGGCGCGCCAACCAGTGCCATGCGCAACCACATGCTTCATGAGACTCGCCATAATGTAGGCGGTCTGCGGGCTGATAGCGTCAACAGCTTCGGGTACGGAGGAAAACATTTCGTCGCCCCATGCGGAATGCACGGACAAAACGGTGCGTGGCTTGATGTATGAGCCGCCACGCGCGAAGGCAGTGTATGCTTCGCATAAATTAATGAGCGTGACCACGGCAGAGCCGAGCGACACAGAAAGGTCTCGCGGAAAGTCAGTCCTCAGGCCCATATCCTTGGCACGCTGGATGATCTTGCTGATGCCGATCCTCTGAGCGATACGAATAGTCACAAGGTTCTTGGACTTGACCAGTGCGGTCCGAAGCAGGGTCGGACCTTCGTAGGTACCTTCAAAATTCTCAGGTCGCCACAATTTGCCCTGAGCATCGTTGGAGTAAACGATGGGCGCATCCAAAATGGTGGTCGCGGGTGTATAACCGTTATCAATGGCCGTGGAGTAGACGATGGGCTTGAACGCCGAACCGGGCTGACGTTTGGCCTGTGTGGCGCGGTTGAACTGACTTTTATTGAAGGAATAGCCACCAACCAACGCTAACACTTCACCTGTTTCAGGCAGAATAGAGACAATGGCGCCTTCCACCAGCGGCTTGCGCTCCATGTCCAGTTCCCACACACCCTCGGGCGCTTCGGGGGCCTTGGCAACCGTGGCCCAGACCACGTCACCCTTCTTCAAAATTTTGCGGGCATCTTTTGGGTCGGGAACATCTTCATGGCTCTTCTTGATATTCGGCTCGCGCACCCACCACATGGCTTTGATGGAAATAGTGCCCTGATATTTTCCAAAGCGGACGAATGCTCTGTCTTTCTCAACCTTGGCGATCCACACCTTAAAGGGCTTATCCTTTTCCAGTATATTTTCGGTATCTTGCGGACCTGCTTTCAAGACACGACTAACATCACCGGGATTGACATTTTCCACCGGACCGAGCCAGCCACGTCGTTTGGCAGAGTCGAGCAAACCGCGCCGCAGAGATTTTTCCGCAGCGGCCTGGTGCTTGATATCGCAGGGTGTGGTCACAGTCAGACCGCCATTATATACGGCGTCTTCACCGTATTCGGTGACCAGCCAGCGACGTACTTCTTCGAGGTAATAGGCACCTATTTTCCATGACGGATCGGGCATGGATTTAAGCTCAATCTCTTCGGCCATGGCTTCCTGATACTGCGCCGTGGTAATCCATTTCAGCGAACGAAGCTGCTCCAGCACATAACGCTGACGCTGCTTGGCAAGTTCGAAATTCTTGTAGGGATTGTATCGCGTCGGGGCCTGGGGCAACCCGGCAAGCATGGCAGCTTCTGCTATAGTCAACTCACTGGCATGTTTTGCAAAATAGGTCCGAGCTGCGGCCTCGACACCATAGGAATGTGCACCCAGAAAAATCTGATTGAGATATATAGTGAGGATTTCTTCCTTGGTCAGATAGTTCTCCAACCGGAAGGCGAGGATCGCCTCTTTGAGCTTACGTTTATAACTTTTCTCAGGCGTCAGGAGCAATCGTTTAATGATCTGCTGCGTGATGGTAGACCCACCCTGCTTGGTGCGTCCTGCTTTCATGTTCGCCACAAATGCGCGGGTGATGGCGGTGAGATCAACGCCATCATGCTGATAAAAACTCGCATCTTCCGCTGCAAGGAATGCCTTGGGCACCCAACCGCTCATTTGGTCCAGCGTTACGAGGAAACGTTTTTCCTTATAGAAATAGCCGAGAACCTCGTTATTCTTGGCATAGACTGTGGTCACCAAGGGCGGATTGTAGTCGGTGATATTTTTGAAACCGGGTAAATCTTTCGCGGCCCAGTTGTACAACCAGAAACCGCCGCCGACACCAGCCATGAGGCAGAGAAGAAATATGACGAGAAGAATTTTCAGAACTTTCATATGTATTAAAAACCTTTTTTAACCTTGCTTGCGCCCTTTCTGGGCGGCAGTCCCCATACAAGGCGAAGCCGCCCGTAGAGATCTTTGGCTGTGGCCTTGTTGGTATCAAGGGATTTCAGCATCCGTGTCAACGTCCGCTCCTCCCGCCGAACAAGGCAGGTGGGGGAATCAAAAAATATTACATCAGTTCCGGCCATCCAGAACGGGTACAGACGGCAATAATATGGCCGAGCTTCCTGAGGAATTTCACACCCTTCCGGGCCGAGAAAACGACACGCGCCCATAGAATCAACAGCCAGTCGAAAGTGTTCCTTACCCTTGGGAAATAGCGTGCGAACGTCATCGTCTTCACCGGGAAAGAGACGACAAACATGGTCCACAAAAGCTTCGGAATTTGGCGAGATTTCGAAGCCGCCCGTATGCGGAACGTGTTCCTGAATGCGTTCTTTCTCGATCTGCGAGAGCGGAAAACAGAACTCTTCCTGTCCTCTGGCAATGCGGCAGCAGGTCGGCCCCTGATTGGAACACCGCCTGCAAACATCGCTGTCGCCGGTATACGTCTGCGTCATGGCAATAGCCGGTTATCCGGCACTCCCAGAGAAGCGCAGTGCGCCCTTGCCGAGCAGATCATGGAGATGGACCATGCCAGCGAGTTGGCCGTTTTCACGGACCACTGGCAGCACGGTGATTTCATTCTGTTCCATGACATCGAGAACCTGTGCGGAAGAATCTCCAACAATGGCCCGCTTGGGTGACTCGGTCATGACATTAATCACAGGCTGATCAAGTTCGAACGGCCCGCAGCACACTTCGCGACGTACGTCGCCATCCGACAGAACGCCCTTGAGCATGGTGTCCGAATCGACAATACCAACCAAACCAAGTCCGCCGGAATTGAGCACTTCAAGAGCAGCCTTGAGGGTTGCATCTTCCTGAACAACGGGCAGGTTATTCACGTGCATAAGCTGGTCAACGCAAGTAGCAAGCCGTTGGCCCAGCGAACCGCCCGGGTGAAATTTCTTGAAATCATCCTGATCAAAGGACTTCCATTCCATGAGACAGACCGCCAAAGCATCACCCACAGCCAATTGCGCCGTGGTGGATGATGTGGGTGCAAGTCCAATGGGGCATGCCTCTTTGGGCACAGCAACCTTGATGGTGATATCACTGGCCTGCGCCATGGCTGACGCCGTGTTTCCGGTCATACAAATGACCGTGGCACCCAGTGATTTGAGCGTGGGAATGATGGCGTTGACTTCATCGGTGCCACCAGAATTGGACAGCGCGAGGATCACATCCTCGCCACGCAACATGCCCATGTCACCATGTGCGCCCTCAACGGGGTGCAGGAAAAACGATGGGGTTCCGGTGCTCGACAGGGTTGCCGCAATCTTGCGACCAACCAAGCCGGATTTGCCAACGCCAGTGATGACCACGCGACCAGTGCATTCGGCCATGGCTTTGACAGCTTCCTCAAACGCTCCATCAAGCTGCCCCTTGACCGCAGCCAAGCCCTCGATCTCAGTGTCGAGCACTTCGCGGGCCAGATTCAGCCAGTCAGTTCTTCCGGAGGTACATACCATGCGCGTACCGCTCCTACTTGCAAAATTCCTTAACAATACCGGGTACGGCTTCCAAACAATCCTTGCCCATCTTATCGGCCAGAGGGATCGGATAGTTGCCGTCGAAACAGGCCAGACACCAGGCGTCATCTTCGGTGACGGAATCGACCAGACCGGGAATGGACAGGTAGTGCAGGGACTCGATGCCGAGGAAGCGGCAGATGTCTTCCGGTGTATGATTGGCCGCGATAAGTTCGCCCTTGGACGAGAAATCGATGCCATAGAAACACGGATGCTGGATAGGCGGACAGCTCACACGCAGGTGAATCTCACGCGCACCCAGTTCACGCAGCTTCTTCACACGGGCACGGATGGTGGTGCCACGCACGATAGAATCTTCCACGATAATGATACGTTTGCCCTGAACCATGGACTTGACCGGGTTGAGCTTCACTCGCACCGAGAAGTCACGCATGTCCTGTGACGGCTGAATAAATGTACGGCCCACGTAGTGATTACGGATCATGGCAAGCTCAAGAGGCAGGCCGGATTCCTGAGAATAACCGACTGCGGCATAGTTACCGGAATCCGGGAACGGCATGACAAAGTCGGCATCTACCGGGGCTTCCTTGGCAAGCATGGCACCCATTGCCTTGCGGCGTTCATAGACGACATCGCCGAACACAACGGAGTCGGGACGAGCAAAATATATCATCTCAAAGATGCACTGGCGCTTGGGCTGCGGCTCGCAATAGTGAGTGGATTTCATATTGTTCTTATGGATGACGACCATCTCACCCGGATTCAGCGGACGAAGATACTCGGCTTCGATGAGATCAAAAGCACAGGTCTCGGATGCAAAGACATACTTGTCACCCACGCGGCCCAGAGACAACGGACGAACGCCGTTGGGATCTTTGATGGCGATGAGCTTGTCATTGGCGAGAATGAGCATGGAGAATGCACCGCGTACGCGTTGGGCTGCTTTGGCGACAGCTTCCTCGATGCTCTCGGACTCATGCAGGTACTTGATGATCAGGTGCGCAAACACCTCGGTGTCCATGGTGGTCTGGAAGATGGAACCGTTATTCTCAAGCTCTGTACGCAGTTCAAACGTATTGACCAGATTACCATTATGCGCCACGGCCAACCGCAGGTTGCCATGACGGACGATGAACGGCTGAGCGTTACGAATAAGCGACGCGCCTGTGGTGGAATACCGAATGTGTCCCATGGCTATATCGCCACGCAGTTCTTTACTCAGGTGACGCTCGTTAAATACGTCAGCCACAAGGCCCATGCCTTTCTGCTCACGAATTTTCTCGCCGTCCCAGGTGACGATGCCCGCGGACTCCTGCCCGCGATGCTGCAGGGCGTAAAGCCCGAAGTACGTCATTCTGGCAGCTTCTTTGTTGCCGTATATACCGAAAAGTCCGCAGTATTCTTTTTTCATGGAATTGCTCGTCGTCCCCGGCTATGCGCCGTAATATTCTTGCAGGCTCTTCACCTGCAATCCGGTTTCTTTCATTTCATGAATAGCCTGAGCAACCGCCCGGGCTCCCGACACCGTGGTGGTGTAGGGAACATTGTACAACAATGTATTCTGACGAATCATTTTGGCATCACCCACGGTCTTTTTGCCAGACGGGGTATTGATAACCAGCGCAACTTCACCGTTCTTGATATGATCGACAATGTGCGGGCGTTGGCCCTCGTGCACTTTGTTGACCTTAGTGACATTAATGCCCTTCTCCATCAGGTAGTCCGCCGTACCACCAGTCGCCCAGACACCGAAGCCCATGGCCTCGAAATCCTTGGCAGCCAGCACCAGTTTGGACTTATCCCAGTCATTGACCGAGATAAAAACATTACCCTCGGTGGGCAAGACCTGTCCTGCCGCGAGCTGTGCTTTCATGTAAGCCAGACCGAAACTCGGGTCGATGCCCATGACTTCGCCAGTGGAACGCATCTCGGGTCCGAGAAGCACATCGACATTGGGGAAGCGGTTGAACGGGAAGACCGATTCCTTGACCGAAATATGCCCTTTCTTGCGCATAGCCTTCGGTTTCAAATCTTTCAGCTTCTCACCGAGCATGACGCGGGTAGCGAGCTTGGCAAGAGGAACGCCCGTGGCTTTCGACACGAACGGTACGGTACGAGACGCACGCGGATTGACCTCAATGATATACACCTCGCCGTCCTTGATGGCGAACTGCACATTCATCAGGCCGACAACGCCAAGCTCAAGAGCCATGGCGATGGTCTGGCGTTCGATCTCGCGGACCATTTCCGAACTCAGGCTGTACGGAGGCAGCACGGAAGCCGAGTCGCCGGAGTGAATACCAGCTTCCTCGATATGCTCCATGACACCGCCGATGTAGACTTCTTCGCCGTCACACAGCGCGTCCACATCAACTTCGATGGCGTTTTCCAGGAATTTGTCAATGAGTACCGGGTGCTCGGGAGAGACACGCGCACACTCGCGGAAGTAGCTTTCGAATTCATCCATGGAGTAAACGATATCCATGCCACGTCCGCCCAGAACATAGGAAGGACGAAGGACAACCGGGAATTCAAGGCTCTCGGCAACCTTCTCGGCTTCGGACAGGCTCATGGCCGTGCCGTTAGCGGGCTGCTTGAGGTGCAGCTTGTTAAGGAACTGCTTGAAGCGCTCACGATCTTCGGCGCGGTCAATGGCGTCCGGGCTGGTACCGATAAGCGGCACGCCCGCATTCATCAGGCGAATAGCCAGATTCAGCGGCGTCTGGCCACCGAACTGGACGATAACGCCATCGGGCTTCTCGAATTCGAGAATATTCATCACGTCCTCGAAAGTCAGCGGCTCAAAGTAGAGCTTGTCGGACGTGTCGTAGTCAGTGGAAACGGTCTCCGGGTTGGAGTTGACCATGATCGACTGCACGCCCATCTCTTTCAATGTGAAAGAGGAATGACAGCAGCAGTAGTCGAACTCAATGCCCTGACCGATACGGTTGGGACCGCCACCCAGGATGACGACTTTCTTCACATCGTCGCGCACATTCTCTTGGCCGGTCTCGTACGTTGAATAATAGTACGGCGTATACGCCTCGAACTCGGCGGCACAGGTGTCGACCAGATAATAGGTCGGGATAACATCCAGCTCTTTACGCAAAATGCGGATTTCATCATCACTCATATGCCACATGGCGGCGAGCTGCGGATCGGAATAGCCATATTCCTTGGCTTTCCTGAGAATTTCTTCCATGCCCTCGGTCTCGGCAGAGATGCCTTGCTTCTTACCGAATTCGATGAGCGTTTTCTCCATTTCGAAGATCTCGACGAACTGGCGCAGGTACCACGGATCGATCTTGGTGGCCTCGAAGACTTCGTCCTCGGTCATCCCGCAACGTAACGCGTTACGCACAGCGTAAATACGCTGGGAGTTCGGCTTGCGAAGGAGGCGTAAAACTTCATTCTTATCGATATCACAGTTATCAAACCGCTTGCCGAAGCCGATATGTCCGGTCTCCAGCGAACGCAGCCCTTTCTGGAATGCTTCCTTGAATGTCCGGCCGATAGCCATGGTCTCACCAACGGATTTCATGGCCGTGGTCAGGTAATCCTCAGCACCGGGGAACTTCTCGAAAGTGAACCGGGGGATCTTGACAACGCAGTAGTCAATGGACGGCTCAAAAGAGGCCATTGTCTCGCGAGTGATGTCGTTGGGAATCTCATCCAGCGTGTAGCCGACAGCCAGCTTGGCCGCGATTTTCGCAATGGGAAATCCGGTGGCCTTGGAGGCCAGTGCCGATGAGCGCGAAACACGGGGGTTCATCTCGATGATGATAACCTCGCCGTCTTCAGGATTGATGGCGAACTGGACGTTCGATCCACCCGTTTCAACGCCGATCTCGCGCATGACGGCCAGCGATGCATTACGCAGATTCTGGTATTCGTCATCGGTCAGCGTCTGAGCAGGAGCGACTGTTATGGAGTCGCCGGTATGCACGCCCATAGGATCAATATTTTCAATGACGCAGATAATGACGCAATTGTCTTTCTTATCGCGCATGACCTCAAGCTCATACTCTTTCCAGCCAATGATGGAGCGCTCGATCATGATCTCGCTTTTCATGGACAGGGCAAGACCGTTTGCACAGATCTCTTCCAGTTCTTCCATGTTGTAAGCAACACCACCGCCAGCGCCACCCAGCGTATATGCTGGACGTACGATGATCGGGAACGGGATTTTCTGCCCCCATTCACGCACATCGTCCATGGTGCGACACGTGCCAGCCTGCGGCATGCCGAGGCCGATCTTCTCCATGGCTACACGAAATTCTTCGCGGCTCTCAGCCTTATTGATGACCGGAATATCAGCGCCGATAAGCTCGACGTTGTACTTTTCCAGCACACCCATTTCGGCGATTGCGAGTGCAGTATTAAGACCAGTTTGTCCTCCCAAAGTCGGCAAAAGAGCGTCAGGACGCTCTTTTTCGATGATTCGGGCAACGGTTTCGGGCTCAATAGGCTCGATGTAGGTAGCATCCGCTAATTCCGGGTCAGTCATGATTGAAGCGGGGTTCGAGTTGACTAATACAACCTCGTACCCTTCCTCTTTCAGCGCTTTAAGCGCCTGTGTGCCGGAATAGTCGAACTCACAAGCCTGGCCAATAACAATTGGACCAGACCCGATCAGCATGATTTTTTTGATATCTGTGCGTTTGGGCATTCTTATTGAAGTAGTTGAAGTTACGGCATTTTTTCAGATAAGGAAAAACAGTACGATCTCCCGTCCAGCCAGGCAACGCCGCCACCTACCGAACAAGCTACTTTTCTTACCGATTCCCCCCCCGAAAAGCAATGTTTTTGTGCGCCTCCGGCGGCTGGAGAAGGGGAGAGAGGGAACCCTTTGATTCTCCCCGTCCTGGGGCTCACCCCTTTGGGGCGTCGGCAGGAGCCGACGTCCAAATCCGCTGTCCTGCGGATTTATGAAAAGGGCTTCCCTCTCTCCCCTTCCCCAGACCCCATCCCCTCTAACCCTCCTAAACTTTTTGTATGCGCTGCGCGCGGTCAATCACAACTTTACTCTTTTTCTACGATAGACTATCAAATAACATCCATCTAAACTAAACGAGCGACAACAATTATGCCCATAAAAGATGTTCCAAGTCCTGATGCTCTCATGTGGCCTACTATAAATGCTTTGAAAGAATTAGGCGGCTCTGCGTCTAACGAAGAGTTATTGAACAAGACTATCGAATTAGAGCAATATACTGATAAAATCTCTGCAGCTCTCCATACAGATGGTAGACAAACTCGCTTAAACTACAACTTGGCATGGGCACGAACTTTTCTGAAATCAGGTGAGGCTATTGAGAACAGCATGCGTGGAGTGTGGTCGATTACTCCCAAAGGAGAAAGACTCAATAAAGCCGATGCCAAGACTGTCTACCAGAACTATCTCACATCAATAAAAAACAAAGAAAAATACCAGCAAAAAACACTTCCAATTAAACCGCAAGATTCAAGCAACTCGGCGGACACTAACAATTGGAAAGATGAACTACTTGGTGAAATTCGTAAGTTAAGTCCATCCGATTTTGAAAGGCTTTCCCAAAGATTGCTTCGTGAGTCGGGATTTGTAAAAGTACAAGTGACAGGGAAAAGTGGCGATGGCGGGATTGACGGAACAGGAGTATTGAGAATCAACTTGCTGTCATTCCAAGTTCTATTCCAGTGCAAAAGATATAAAGGATCAGTTGGCCCCGGAGAAATTCGAGACTTCAGGGGGGCGATGATGGGCAGAAGTGACAAAGGCTTATTTATCACAACTGGAACCTTCACTACAGAAGCACGCCGCGAAGCAACAAGAGATGGTGCCCCTGCAATCGACCTGATCGATGGAAACAGTTTGTGCGATCTCATGAAAGACCTCGAACTTGGGGTCAAACTTAAAACAATTTCAAGAGTTATTGTGAAAATTGACCAAGATTGGTTTGCTAGTTTTTAAAATACGACCTAGCCGACCTCTAATACCACCATCCAATCCTACCGCCTTTGTTTGATCTTTTTCTTGTCACCCCTGTCGCCGTGAGGCTTTCGAGAGTGGTGCAGCTGTAAGGCGACGGGTGCAAAGATACCGCAGGCGTAGTCTTCCTACGCTGAGGATAGCTTTGTACCCGGCAACGCAGCAGATGCGCCGCTATCGGAAGCCGTGGCGTAAAACACATTGACACAATCGAGGTTGATACTTATTCTCAACCTCAACGAGACACTTTAGAGGGAATTAATGACTAGCAAGCCTTTGACCGAATATCCGAGTGGAACGATTGTCCGTGTGGCCGACATTGATGGTGGCCAGAAAGCGCGCTCGCGTATGCTCGCCATGGGTATGACGCCGGGCTGCCCTGTTGAAGTGCTGTCTGGCGGGCCGACCGGATGCCGTGTTCGGGTTCGTGGATCGGAAGTTGTGTTGTGCTGCGGACTGGCCGGAAAGATTCTGGCCGTGGAAAATGATTCCAACGAAGGGCCGCATTGTGATTGTTGCCCGGAGACGCAGGCCAAAGCGTCATAGCCTTCATATCCATAGAGATTATTCAAGCCACCTTCGGGTGGCTTTTTTATTTGCCGTGCGCCCTGCCCTGTTCTTTTCAAAGCCAACTGGCACTCATCACCAGCACAACATTGCAGGATTATACTTGTATTTGATATCTGCGTGGTGCTACTGTGGCTTATAAGTCCATGGGAGGGACAACTATGTCGGAAACCATTAATATCGGTGTCAGCGCATGTACATTAGGGGAAAAGGTACGCTGTAACGGTACCCACTCGCTCGACACATATCTCACTGAAACACTTGCTAAATACGTCAAATTTACCCCAGCTTGCCCGGAGGTGGCCTGTGGTATGAATATCCCGAGGGAACGACTGCGGCAGGTGGATTGTGCTGATGACGTTCGGCTCATCACTGCACAATCAGCCGAGGATTGGACCGACCGTATGCACGCATCCAATGATGTGTTGCTGGATAGCCTTGGCGAGGAAAAACTGGACGGTTTCATTCTCAAGCGTGAAGCCACATCGTGTGCATTGTCACAGGGAAAGATTCACTCCACCAAGGGAAAAGCGCCCCGCCTCGGGCCGGGATTTTTTACCCAACGCTTAATGCAACGCTTCCCATTGCTCCCGCTGGAAGCCAACCAACGGTTGCAGAATCCGATCATCAGAGAAAATTTCATCCGTCGTATCTTCGTGTACAAGCGATGGTGCGAGCTTCTGGAAAAAGGCATGCAGATTGGCCAGTTGGTGGATTTCCATACCCGCCACAAGATGCTCATCCGCGCCCACGACCTGAACGGGTATCGCCAGTTGGGCAAGCTTTTGGGAGAGAGTTCAATCTTCAATAACGAAGAGATATTCGACACGTATGGAGAGATGCTCTTCAAATCCCTGCTGCTCACTTCAACGCCGAGGAAGAATTCAGACGTACTCATGCACGCCATGGGATATTTCAAGGATGAACTCTCCAGCGATGACAAGTCTGAGCTTTCGACCATGATCAACACGTACAAAAGCGGCAAGACGCCGCTTCTTGTGCCAGTGACCATGATCAATCATCATGCACGGAAATATGAAAAAACTTACTTGCAGTTACAGTTCTTCCTCAACCCGAATCCGGCTGAGTTGAAGATGCTGTATCACGTCTAGAACATCTTCAACGTGAAACGTTTTAGATGCTTTGATGCTTTGATGCTTTGATGCTTTGTATTGAAATAATATTGTATTTTTTCAATGCTTCATCTTGCTTCAAGAGAAAAATGCACTAGGCCTGTGCGCTCGGAGCGTTTTCCGGTTCGAGCATCAGCCTGACGCCCTTCACATCACCGCCACTCTCAAGCCATGACTTGAGCAACGCCCGGTTGCGAAAAACCACCGGGTGCGGACATCCGTGCCGTGCCTGATCGAGTAACCCTGCGGCCATATCCGGGTAATGCTTTGCCGCGCCTAAGCACGCCAACAGATTGAGACACAACTCATTCATCGGGAAGCGAAGCGTCATGGCCTTACCGAGCGGCAGCATCACTTCACGGAACCGACGCGCTTTGTAATACGCCACCGCCAGATCAAACTGTACGGAATGTAAACCCGCCAGCCTTTCCGCGATATCCTCGCGTTCGGCCACGGTATACTGAGTGCGATCAGAGGCATACGGCGTTCCATCCACATTACGAATGCAGACCGCAAAACCATATTCACGCGCCACAGCCAGAGCAATGACAGCCTCATCCGGTTCCAGAAAAAGCTCTAACCGTTGACAGCCAGCCAGCCGCATTTCTCGAAGCAGTTCACTCGAAAGCATGGAACCAACATAGGCGGTCCACAGAACATTCATGTCCAAAACGCGCATCTCCCGGCACATAGCCAAGGCGGCATGATGGTCAGAAAAAAATTCTTTATCAATGAAAACGAGCGACTGAAGATCGCGATCCTTAATCTCGGACACAATATCCGCGACAGAACCATCAGCGGTCCAGCGGACCACGCCGTGTTCAAACTCAGCGGTGTGCCCGTCTTTCCCAAGAGGCACTGCCATCAAATTCTCAATATACATAGTTCACCCCGAACCGTCCGTTTTTTGGCGTTTGGACGTGTTCAGGGGGAATATTGCAAAGAGTTTGCCAGAGAGGCTTTTCTTGATTTGATTGCCGGGCAAAAGAGAAGGGGAAGCTCCTAAAAGCTTCCCCTTCCGTATTCGTGAATATGAACGCGCGTTAGCTGACCTGGCTTCCCGGATCAACTTCGCCGGTCGGTGTCAGCAGCTGCATTTCATCACCGTTTTTCACGGCGAGAATCATGCCCTGCGACAACTGTTTACGGAGTTTTCGCGGTTTGAGGTTGGCAACAACCACAACCTGTTTGCCGATGAGGTCATCGGGAGAGAAAAAGTCCGCAATGCCTGCGACTACTTGACGAAGCTCAGCTTCACCAGTGTCTACGCGGACCAGCAGCAATCGGTCTGCATCAGGATGCTTCTCGACTTCCTTGACTGTGCCGACACGCAGGTCGAGTTTCTGGAAATCCTCGAACTCGATAGTGCCGTCGCCTGCTGGCTCGGCCTTCTTGTCCTGCTTCTTCTCTTTCTTGCCCTTGCTCTTTTTCGGTCTGGCTGCCTGATCTTCCATCTTGGGTTCAGGCAGTTCAACACGGGGGAACAGGTTGGATTTGTCAGCGACCATAACGCCAGATTCCAACAAGCCCCAGACATCAAGTTCCTTGGGCAGGTTGACCTTTTCCGGGTCGAAATTGATGCCGAGCTGTTCGAGCATTTTTTCGCTGGAATCAGGCATGACCGGCCAGAGATGAACCGCGATTTTACGCATGTTCTCAAGCAAGACATAGATGACTGTAGAAAGTCGGTCCATGTCCTTTTCCTTGAAAAGGGTCCATGGCGCGGAGGCGTCGATATACTTATTCAGGCCGCGAACCAATTCCCAGAGTCCTTCCAGACCGCGTGAGAATTTGTAATCGCTGTAGTTATCCTGAAACGATTGCATGGCATCCTGACCGAGCTTCTTGATCTCGGCATCGATGATGTCTTCCACGTCGGGACGGGGAATTTTGCCCTCGAAATATTTGTGGGTCATGGACAGAGTACGACTGAACAAATTGCCGAGATCGTTGGCGAGTTCGGCATTGAGTCGGCCAACCAGCGCTTCCTCGGAAAAGCTGGAATCCTGACCGAAAGACATATCTCTGAGCAGGAAATAACGGAAAGCATCCAGCCCATAGGTGTCTTTCATGGCAAGGGGTTCAACCACATTACCAATGGACTTGGACATCTTGGTGTCCTTGACCAGCCAGTAACCATGTACGTTCAGGGACTGGTACGGTTCGATACCCGCAGCCTTGAGCATGGTCGGCCAGAAAATCGCGTGAGGTTTGAGAATATCCTTGGCGATCAGGTGATTAGTAGTGGGCCAGAAATCCTTGAACTTGCCACCACCGGGATACCCCAGAGCGGAGACATAGTTGATGAGCGCATCAAACCAAACGTAGGTGACGAAATCCTTATCGAACGGCAGCTCGATACCCCAGGTCAGGCGGGACTTGGGCCGGGAGATACAAAGATCTTCGAGCTCGCCGGATTCCAGCAGGCTCATGACTTCGTTTTTGTAACGCTCC
>JAFLJT010000146.1 GCA_022712855.1 Pseudodesulfovibrio sp.
GAGCCTCCGCTGCTTTGATCAGATTCTTGATCTGCTAATGCGGGGCGGCCAAGCTCTACGTCTTAAAAGCCGACATTTTTTTGCTACTTTTTTTGTGGCGGCTCAGCCAAAAAAAGTCGGCCCGGCTGGCAGGCCATGGAGGGAGTCTTCGACTGGAGTTGCTCCGTCCTGGAGCTTTCACCTATTTTTCATCCCGCCGACAGGCGGCTCCCTTCTCTCTTCTCCATCTTCTCCTCTTTCCCTTCCCCTCCCAATCCCACAAAGAAGACCAGTCTGATTTTTCAGACTCGTCTTCTTTTCCATCAAACAAGAGTTTTACCCACTCAATCCCCATAAACCGGGACTTTCTCACGGTTTCTCCCAAATTAGGACGGCTTTTGCCGTCTTTTTTTGTGGACTGAAACAGGTTTTGGACACTTGTTCATAAAAGGCATGATGCACCAATAAGTAATTGAATTAAAAACATAAAAACTCACTATCAACCTTTGGCACGGATGTTGAGTACGGGAAGCTAACCGCACGAAAACAAGCGTCCGAAAAATCGGGCCAAAAAATACCGAATATTGAGGAGAACAGTACATGTCCAAGACCATGAAAACCATGGATGGTAACACCGCCGCCGCCTGGGTGGCGTATGCAATGAGTGAGACCGCCGCCATTTATCCCATCACCCCCTCGTCCACCATGGGTGAGATCGCTGATGAATGGGCCGCTCAGGGCCGCAAGAATATTTTCGGGCAGACCGTCGAGGTCCGCCAGCTCCAGAGTGAAGCCGGAGCAGCCGGTGCAGCTCACGGCTCCCTGGCCGGTGGCGCACTGACCACCACCTTCACAGCCTCGCAGGGGCTGCTGCTCATGATCCCTAATATGTACAAGATCGCTGGCGAATTATTGCCGTCCGTTTTTCACGTTTCTGCACGCGCCCTCGCTGCCCATGCCCTCTCCATCTTTGGCGATCATCAGGATGTCATGGCGTGTCGCCAGACTGGTTTCGCCATGCTTGCGGCAGCGAGCGTGCAGGAAGTTATGGATCTATCGTTGGTCGCGCATCTCGCCACTGTTGAGGCCAGCGTGCCGTTCATGTCCATCTTTGATGGTTTCAGAACATCCCACGAAATCCAGAAAGTCGAAGTCATCGACTACGCTGACATGAAGCCGCTCCTGAACATGGACAAGCTGGCCGATTTCCGCGCCCGCTCCATGAACCCGGAACACGCCGACATTCGCGGTACCGCGCAGAACCCGGACATCTACTTCCAGGGTCGCGCAGCATCCAATACATATTATGACGCCATCCCCGGTATCGTTGAAGAGTACATGGGTAAGGTCTCCGCCCTGACTGGCCGTGAGTACAAACCCTTCGACTACGTTGGCGCACCCGATGCAGAACGTGTTGTCATCGCCATGGGTTCTTCCTGCGAAACGCTGGAAGAAGTGGTTAACCATCTTATCGCCAAGGGCGAGAAGGTCGGCCTGCTCAAGGTTCGTCTGTACCGTCCTTTCTCTGCCAAACATTTCCTGGCCGTGCTGCCTGAATCTGCCAAGATCGTGTCCGTTCTGGATCGCACCATGGAGCCTGGCGCTCTGGGCGATCCGCTGTATCTGGACATCTGCACCGTCTTCCAGGAGAAGGGCGACGGACCGAAGATCGTCGGCGGTCGTTACGGTTTGGGTTCCAAGGAATTCACCCCGGCAATGGCCAAATCAGTTTTCGATAACATGACCGAGTCGAGCCCCCGTACCCACTTCACCGTGGGTATTAACGACGACGTCACCAACACCTCCTTAGTCGTTACCGAGGTCCTGGATACCACCCCCAAAGGCACCGTACAGTGCAAGTTCTGGGGCCTCGGTTCCGACGGAACAGTCGGAGCCAACAAACAGGCTATCAAAATCATCGGTGACAACACCGACATGTATGCGCAGGGCTACTTTGCCTACGACTCCAAGAAGTCCGGCGGCATCACAATCTCCCACCTGCGTTTCGGTGACAGCCCCATTCAGTCCACGTATCTGGTCACTGCCGCCGATTACATCGCGTGTCACAACCCCAGTTACGTGAATCTCTATGATGTCCTCGACGGTATCAAGGACGGCGGAAACTTCGTCCTGAACTGCGCCTGGACCGCTGACGAGATGGACGAGAAGCTGCCCGCATCCATGCGCCGCACCATCGCTGAGAAGAACCTCAATTTCTATACTGTCGACGCAGTGAAGATCGCTGGCGACATCGGGCTGGGCGGACGCATCAACATGATCATGCAGACCGCCTTCTTCAAACTCGCAGACGTCGTCGATTTCGACGAAGCTGTCCGCCTGCTCAAAGAAGGCATCCAGACCGCATACGGCAAGAAGGGCGAGAAGATCGTCAACATGAACAACGCCGCAGTGGATAACGCCATCAACGCCATCATTCCTATCGCCGTTCCGGCCGCTTGGGCTGATCTGGCTGATGATGCCGCAGCCGAAGTTAATGAGCCAGCATACGTCAAAAACGTCATGCGCCCGGTTCTGGCACAGAAGGGCGATGACCTCCCGGTTTCCGCCTTCTCCGTGGACGGCACCATGCCGCTCTCCACTGCCAAATACGAAAAACGTGGTGTTGCCATCAACGTGCCTGAATGGCTCAGCGAGAACTGTATTCAGTGTAACCAGTGCGCATTTGTTTGCCCGCACTCCGCACTCCGCTCCGTTCTCGCCACTGATGATGAGCTGAACGGCGCACCTGCCGAGTTCACCACACTGGAAGCCAAGGGCAAAGACGTGAAGGGCATGAACTACCGCCTTCAGGTCTCCGCTCTGGATTGTCTGGGTTGCGGCAACTGTGCCGACATCTGCCCGGCCAAGGAAAAGGCACTGGTCATGAAGCCCATCGCTTCCCAGACCGCAGTGCAGATTCCCAACTTCGATTTCTCTGACACCGTTACATATAAAGATGCGTTCAAGCGCGATACCGTGAAAGGCAGCCAGTTCAGGCAGTCGCTCATGGAATTCTCCGGCGCATGTGCCGGT
>JAFLJT010000096.1 GCA_022712855.1 Pseudodesulfovibrio sp.
CGCTATAGCCGCTTCGCGTCTTTCTGCCCTTACGGGCAGATGCACTTCGTGCAAAGCTGGATTCCCTTCGGTCACGGACGGCGGTCCATTTTTTGGCTGAGCCGCCACAAAAAATAGACGAAAAAATGTCGGCTTTTAAGACGTAGAGCTTAGCCGCCCCGTTTTAGCAGATCAAGAATCTGATCAAAGCAGCGGAGGCTCCATCTTCGGAGTGTGGGACGTTGTGCAAATCAATACAATTGTTGGCCGTCCAAGGTCGTACGTGTTTCGGTAAGGGAGCCGCCTCCACTGCGTTGTCAGCTTCTAAGCCTTGCTAAAAAGGGCTGGGGTGGTGCTCAGTGCCCACCGTTAAAGATAGATAGGTTCTACTACTCCTCCAGAATTATACCTAAAATAAGCCTTATTTGTCTTTTCGTATTTTATTTCAGATCTGAGTACTATAATCCCTGTTGTTAAAACCGTTCCAACTTGAATTCCATTGAAAAAACAGTCCCATGTGGGCCTATGACTAGGAATCAAAACCTCATTTTTTTGATAACTAGCCGTGGGTAAATATCCTGATGCTAAAGAATGTATAAAAGGAATGGGCTCTGTATAGGATGGCTGTGAAATGTTTTTTGTATGTGGAGTATCACAATCATCTCCAGCGCAGACAGATTCTCGAGTCAGCTCAATACGAACTGTTGGCCTGTATTTTAATATTGAAAACTGTTTCTCAATATACAATCCTTTGGCTTTCTGAGTCGAATGGCGCACCAGTCCTATCTTTTGCATGAAAACATGCAACCACCACCACAATATTTTCGACTGCATAGCCACCACATTATTTTTCTTAAGGCCGCCTTTCTTAAAGGGGGGCTTTGTTCCGCTGAAAGCGTCCCCGAAGGGCCGCCGGAGGCATTCTTACACCAGTTCGTCGTAATCCATCGCAGCTGTTGTCGCTGACTTTAGGGAGAGGTTTAGTTCCAGTCTGTCCAAGCTTACGTCGTCGAGGACGATCTCGACGGATTGGCCGAGTTTGAAGCCTTTTCCGGTGCGTTCTCCCATGAGCATTTCTCGGTGTGGCCAGTAGGTGTAGTAGTCGTCATCCATGGTGGAGAGTCGGACCATGCCTTCGGCCATGACGTCGCGGAGTTCGACGTAGAAACCGTAGTCGGTGATGTGTGAGATGACACCGCTGAAGGTTTGGCCGACCTTGTCGCGCATGAAGAGGACCGTGACGCGTTTGCGGATTTCTCGTTCGGCATCCATGGCGGCCCGTTCGCGACCGGAGAGTTGCCCTGCGATGTTGTAGAGCTTCTTTTGGCCGGGGATTGCTTGCGGTGTAGCGTCCTTGTCTGCTTGGGCGATGGTTGCCTTGACCAGACGGTGGATGACGAGATCTGCGTAGCGCCGGATTGGTGATGTGAAATGGCAGTATTCCTCGGATGCGAGACCGAAATGACCTTCGTTCTCGGGGGAATATTTGGCTTGTTTCATGGACCGGAGCAACATGCGGTTGACGATGTATTCCTTGTCCGTGCCTCGTTGGGAGGCGATGAGTTTTTGCAGGGAAGCGGGCGTAATTTCCTTGGGTGTGACGATGCTTTTGTCTGTCTGGCCGAGGAGTCGGAAGAGGTTCTTGAGCTTCTCTTCGTCGGCGTGCGGGTGGATGCGGAACAGACAGGGCATGTTCTGCTCGATGAGAAAATGGGCCACGGCTTCGTTGGCCGCGATCATGAATTCTTCGATAAGCTGGTTGCCGAAATGGCGATCCTTGGGACGGATGTCGGCGACTTGGCCGTCTGCGTCGAACAGGATTTCCGCTTCGGGCAGATCGAAATCGATGGTGCCGCGTACCTTGCGGATGATGTTGATCTTTCGGGCCAATTCTTCGGCCAGCTCGAGCATGGGCAGCACGGGTTCGATCTTCTTTCGCTCGGCTTCGTCCCGGTCGAGGATCGCCTTTTTTACTTGGCCGTAAGTGAGTCGGGCGTGGCTCTCGATGACAGCAGGGAACATTGTTGCGCCGCGTGTGACACCTTGGGCATCCATGTCCATACGGGCGACCATGACGAGTCTCTTTACGTTCGGATTGAGCGAACAGAGGCCGTTGGACAGACGTTCCGGGAACATGGGTTCCACGGATCGCGGGAAATAGTATGAGTTGCCGCGTTCCAGGGCCTCGCGGTCCAGCGGCGACCCTTCGGGGACGTAGTGGGACACATCGGCAATGGCGACCCAGAGACGGTAGCCCTTGGGCATGCGCTCCACGAGGATGGCGTCGTCAAAATCGCGGGCGGTGGAGCCATCGATGGTGATGAATTGTTTGTCCGTGAGGTCCTTGCGGTTGGCGAGGTCCTTTTCAGATGGCACCTGGGGTAGCTTTTCGGCCTGGCTCATGGAACCTGAGGGGAAACGCAGTCGGATATTGTGGTTGGATTTGACCAACGCTTCCTGCACGGAAACGTCTGCTTCTAACCCGAGGTACGCGGTGATCTCGCCTTCCCACATGTTGGGATCGATCTTTTTGCCGGGGGCGCAGAGGACGATGTCGCCGGGCTTCACTTCGATGGATTCGTCCTTGAGTACGGCGATGATGCCAAAACCCAAGCGCGGGTCGGTGGGACGG
>JAFLJT010000058.1 GCA_022712855.1 Pseudodesulfovibrio sp.
AATTGGTAGACACGCATGGTTCAGGACCATGTGGTAGCAATACCGTGGAAGTTCGAGTCTTCTCTTCGGCACCAGTAAAGAACAAGGGTTGTAGCTAATAGCTGCAACCCTTTTTCTTTTCTGGAACGCACCCTTCCCAGAGCTCTTCGGCGCTCTCTGCACCGTAGATACAAGCTGACAAGAATAGCCTCCCCCGATCAGACATCACAAATATCATGCCTCTTAATACCCGTTCAAACACCATGGCTAAGGGCTTGCCGGAAGCAGACATAAACGCCCCACTACCGGAAGCAGAAATTTCAGCGACACTCTAACAACCAGCTGCTCTTTCGAAGGCTGGGAATTTCCAAGTCTTCTTATAAATAACCAAACAGAAAGGGGTGTAGCTTACGAGCTACACCCCTTTTCTTTCAGTACGAAACCAAAGAGAATATCCCTGCTTTTAATGCAAAGCTCCCCTTTCTTCTGCACTCAAAAATATCGTATAAAGATATACATGATTATTCTCGCAACATGTGTCACAGTTCGAGACGAAATCCTTTGCAAACAAAATCGAGCCGGGGAGAATATGAAACGCACTATCACCACGCTAATGGCAATCGCACTGCTCTGCCTTTTCGCGTGCCCTGCGCTGGCTCATCACAAAAGAGCTCTTCTTATCAGCTCATACCACCCCGGATTCCCGACATTTTTCCAGCAAATTGACGGCATCAAATCGGTATTGAACGCGCAGGGAGTCAGCCTTGATGTTGAGTTCATGGACAGCAAACGGTTCTTCTCGCCAAAAGCGTTCGCACAATTCCGCGATCTTTTGAAATCCAAGCTCGATACAATGCCCCCCTATGATGTGATCATCACTTCCGATGACAACGCACTCAACTTCGCCTTACGCCATCGAAAGAAGCTTTTCCCGGAAACGCCAGTGGTTTTCTGTGGTGTCAATAATCAGATCCTGGCCCTTTCCCTGAGCGCAAACCCGAATTTCACTGGGGTAATTGAGTCCGTTTCAATGGAAGCGACCATTGCAATGATCAAACAGCTCATCCCCGGAATTGGGACCATATACGCCATTGTCGACTCAACGCCGAGTGGTCAGGGCGATCTCCAGGAATTCCGCAGGATGAAAACACTGTATCCCCTGCAAAATTTCGACACCCTCTCCCTAGCCGACCAAAGTTGGGATGAATTATCCGGCAATTTGTCACAATTCTATCCCAACGACGCACTTCTCATTCTCTCGGCCTACAGAGACAACCAGTCGATCAACAAGCTCTTTAATGAAAGCCTCTCTTTGATCACAGCCCACGCCCGATCTCCCATATTCCACCTGTGGGAACATGGCATGGGCGACGGCATTTTGGGTGGAAAAATCGTTTCGCATTTTGAACAAGGACGCCTCGCAGCTGTGGTAGCTATGGATGTCATCAATGGCAAACCAGTCGCTGAGATACCTGTGCTCGGCGGAGACAGGGCAAACCAATACATTGTAGATCAGACCCAGCTCACACGCTTTGGCATTCCCACAGAGAAGTTACCCCTGGGTACAAAAGTACTGAACAAACCTATTTCGATCTTCGAACTGTACAATGCGGAAATGTTGGCCATCATCGTGGGAATCACGGCACTGTGCATCATCGTGGTCATCCTTCTCGTGGCGCTCTATACACTGAAAAAATCCAGAGCAGCACTTGAGGAAAGCGAGCGTCGCCATCGGATCATTTTCGAGAAATCCCCATTAGGCATGATTCTTTTCGACGCTCAGGGGGAGATTGTGGATTGCAATGACAACTTTGTCGCTCTCATGGGTGCTACAAAAGAACAACTCCTCGGTTTTAATACGGCCGAAAACAGCTCGCCCAAAATGCGATACGCCATTCAACGAGCCTTGGCTGGCTCTATTTCTGTGTATGAAGGCGAATACACTTCAGTCACCGGAAAACGGAGCGTCAACCTTCGCGTCATCTTCAATCCTGTCACCGCCGGAAAAAATCCAACGGCCGTTATTGCGACACTTGAAGATATCAATAATCGCGAAACAAAGGTCGATCCCCGCGCACCAAAGCAATAGGGAAGAAATCACCCAAGCGTCCCGAGAGGGACACTCCGCAATTATTAGACTCACGCAAACCGCAAACCTTGCCATTCTCAAAACGTTTCATTATGGTTCACATTGATTCGTTACACTGCCCCATATGCTCTTACCAAAGAAGGACTCTGGTCGCGTGATGCACTCTGTGAACCCCGCTCAGCTCGCAAGTTTGATCAACGACAAGGACAGCCTGTCCGGGCTTTTTGACGAACTGCCCCTTGGCGTGGCCGTGATGGACCCGCACGGCACGGTGCTCATGATCAACAAGGCCTATGAGACACTGACCGGTGTCGGCAGGGAGCACGCTGTTGGACTCAAATGTCTGCACGCCCTGCGCTGCGATTATTGTGTCAAAGGCTGCCCGGTCATGTTTGGATGGGATCAAAAAAAAGGCCACAAGTCCGAAGCAAACATCATCAGCCGATCACGGGAGAAGATTTTTGTTCGCCTCACTGTTGCCCCCCTCCTGAACGAAGCCGGAAATATACGCGGCATCATCGAAACCGTGACCCCCGGCAGCTCTCACTCTTTGGATGAAGCCATGGGCGGCACCTTCGGCCTTGGCGAACTCGTCGGTCGAAGCCCGCAGATAAGAAAGATATTTTCCATGACGCCGTCCATCGCCCAGACCGATTCCCCAGTGCTCATCACAGGAGAAACGGGGACAGGTAAGGATATGCTGGCCGAGGAGATTCACAACGAATCCGACCGCAACGATGGCCCGTTCATCAAGGTCAATTGTGGCGCACTGCCTGAAAAGCTTCTCGAATCCGAACTTTTCGGCCACACCAAGAACGCCCTGCCCGGCGCAGACCACGCCAAGCCGGGCCGATTGCGCATGGCCCACGGCGGCACCCTTTTCATTACCGAAATCAGCGATCTGCCCATGCAGCTTCAAACCAAGCTGCTCGCCTACATGGACGACCACGTCGTCTACCCGGTTGGATCAACGCGCGGCGTGCGTACTGATGTCCGTATCATGGTCGCCAGCCATCACAACCTCGATGGGATGGTTAAGCAAAAGAGCTTCCGCCAAGACCTCCTCTACCGACTCAACGTCATCCAACTTAACCTGCCCCCCCTCCGGGAACGTGGTGAAGACATCCTCCTGCTTCAGGACCATTTCATGAAGATGTTCCAGACCCGCTTTGGCAAGACACTCGATGGTTTCTCCAAGAACGCGGAGAAGTTGCTCAACTCATACGCATACCCCGGAAATATTCGCGAATTGCGCAACCTCATCGAATATGCGGTCAGCTTTTGTGACTCCACGGTTGTACGGATGCGCCACCTGCCCGGCTACATGCTTCAGGGCCCGGGACTCCCGAACAATCATACCCCAGCAACAGCAAACCACCCCGTCCGCACGTCCGCAATGGACACGGATGTTGTTCGCAATGCGCCCCCAGAGCGATGGGAAGATGTCCAGCGAACCATGATCCTCGACGCGCTGGTCAAGACTGGTGGCAAAAAGAAACAGGCCGCCGAACTTCTGGGCTGGGGCCGTTCCACGCTGTGGCGTAAAATGAAAAATTTCGGCATCGAATAGAGGTACATTATGGAAACAACACTCATACCTATCTTGGACAACGACCTTGCCCCCCGCTTCGACCTCGCCTCGGACGTGCTCATCGTGTCCGTCACGCGAGAAACAAGTGCCATGGGTAAAATCGATGAAAAAGTCGTTGTTCTTGACACACCATCGCCGGAAGCCATGTGCCGTCTCGCACTGGCAGAAAATATACAGACCGTCATCTGCGCAGGTATCGAAAAAGAGTTCTTCGACTTCCTCGAATGGAAGGGAATTCGTGTATTGGACGATATCTGCGGCCCGGTCGACGCCATACTTGAAGCCCATTTTATGGGCAAAATATCTCCTGGGCAGAGCTACTACTAGCCCCAAAAGCGTTTCTAAACGTTTCATATTGAGACGTTTCATCCATAAAATTACGTCCCAAAACGTTTCATTTTGTTTGGCGCACTTTTTTTCATAGCCGACGCTTGACGCAAACTATCAATTAATATCTATAAAAACTCGGACGTATAGGCCCCCTCTCTTTGAAAGAGATACCCTGACTGTCCAGTCCTGATAGCCGATCAGCTTTGATAAAAATTCAGGATTCAACTACGATAACTCGACGCTTCGATTTCCTTTAAGGAATATGTACGCGTCTTGCCCATGTATAAACCACACTTCTTTGGAGGAAGGATTATATGAAAGTCAAAGATTTGATGACGCCGGTCGAAGAGTACAAAACGATAAGCAAGGACGCTGTTCTCGCCGATGTCGTTGTGGCGCTTGATGACAGCTCACGCAGAGACCTTCTGGTTGTGGATGAAAACGACGCATTCGTTGGTGTTCTTACAATGAAAGACATCATCATGGCACTGGAACCCAACTACAAGAAACTTGGAAAGAAAGAACTCAGTTCCGACGTTTTATCCAAGCGGTTTGTAGCAGACATATTTAAGGAATTTGATCTGTGGACTGACACCCTGCCCGGCCTGTGCAAGAAGGGGTGCAGCATCACAGTAGCAGACGCCATGTATACTCCCCCCAAAGAGGAATACCTGGAACAGGATGCCGATCTGGAACACGGAGTACATCTTTACGTTGTTGGTACACACCAACCAGTTATTGTCCGCGACAATGGAAACATCACTGGCGTCCTTCGCATGGCGGACGTTTTTGAAGAAGTCATTACACGTATGAACAGCTGCGGTTCCACCTGCACTGACTAAGCCTGCGCTTCATGGAGGAGATAATAATGAAAACAGCCCAAGCACCCAAAGCCCCGTTTGAGTGGGCACGCCTCGTGTTCATGCTCACCGGTGTCGCCCTTTTTGCATTTGTATATTTCGCCCCGGCATGGCCCGACGCCATTGACCCCATGGGCTCACGCTTCCCCCTGTCCACTGAAGCCAAGGGAGCCATCGCGGTATTCCTGCTGGCTGGAACATGGTGGGTTTTCGAAGTCGTCCCCATCGGTGTTACTTCCCTGATGATAGGTATTTTACAGGTCATGTTCCTTATTCGCCCCGCCAAGGTTGCGTTCAAGGATTTCATGGACCCGTCCGTCCTGTTCATCTTCGCTTCCATCATGATCGGCCTTGTCTTTACCAAGACGGGCCTGACCAAACGGCTGGCGTACAAGATGCTCGACATCGTTGGTGAACGCACAAGTATGATCTACCTAGGTGTCTTTGTTGTTACCGCAGCACTGACACACATCATGGCTCATACCGCAGTTGCCGCAACCATCTACCCCCTGCTCCTCGCCATCTACGCCCTCTACGGCGAAGGCGACAAACCTACCAAGTTCGGTAAAGGCCTATTCATTGGTATGGCGTACGTTGCTGGCGCAGGTTCCATCGTCACCCTGCTCGGTGCTGCTCGTGGCGCGGTGGCACTCGGTTTCTACAAAGAAATCGTCAATGTAGACATCGGTTTCTTTGAGCTGACCTACTATATGTTCCCCATCGGCTGGGCTATGACCTTCCTGCTCTGGGGCTTCTTCATGATCGTGTGCAAGCCTGAAAAGGATCGCATTCCCGGTCTGCGTGAGAAAGCCCGTGAACTCAACGCCAAGATGGGTAGCCTGACTCGCGATGAGATCATGGCTGCATCCATCGTCGGCCTCACGATCATCATTATGTCCCTGCGCTCCTTCGTGCCCGCACTCCAGGCCGTTGACAAGACCGCCATCATCCTTTGTTCCTCCGTCCTCTTCTTTGTCTTCAAAATCCTCGATCTCAAAGACCTTGAAGACATTCCGTGGAATATCATTCTGCTCTTCGCTGGTGCCATGTCCATCGGCTTCTGCCTCTGGGAAACTGGTGCAGCCAAGTGGATGGCCGTTAACTGGCTGGTCATGTTCCAGGAAGCGCATTGGTTCGTCTTCGTCATGTCCATCGCCTTCTTCGTCATGATGATGACAAACTTCATCATGAACGTAGCGGCAATAGCCATATCACTGCCCGTGGCACTGGTCATCGCGCCGTACCTTGGCGTGTCTCCCGAAGTCATTCTGTACACATCTCTGGTTGTGGCTGGCATGCCCTTCCTGCTCCTCGTCGGCGCGGCTCCCAACGCCATCGCTTACGACTCCGGACAGTTCACCACTGGTGAGTTCTTCGGCTGGGGTGTCCCCGCTTCCATCCTGCTGATGGTCGTGACCGGCCTCGCCGTCTACGTCATCTGGCCGCTCATGGGCATGCCCATCACCGTGCCCGTTGCAGGATAACTGGACGAACCCACACAATAACAGTAAGTACAACGGCTGCCATGCTTACGCGCATGGCAGCCGTCCGTAGTGTAAACACATAGAGGGAGAATATAATTATGGAAAAGCTAGAAGAACTGTTTGAGCATATTGCATCGAGGGTCAACGTCAACTTGAAACCCATGGGTATTGATGTCCGCCCCCTGCTCGAGAATGCCATCCCCAGAGAGCGCCATATGCTCTACTATGCGTTCTATGCACTGACCACGGACCATCCGCTCAGTTTCAAATTTACCAACTCCAACCTCGCAGGCACCTACTTCCTGGGTAAAACCTCAGTAGATCGCTCCGTCCTCTACAAGTCCGACCTGCGTGGTGACGAACTGAAGAGCAAAGGCGACATCGTTGAATTCAATGGCGTCAAAACCAAGCTCTTCTATGACGAGGTCATCCGCGTCATCAACAGCTTCCTCGTCAAAACTCTGGTCCACAACCACTCCAAGAACCCGGAAATTCCCGAGGTTTTCAGGATTCTCAATACTGTGGCCATGCATTTTTCCAACATCCACGGCACCACCTGTGAAGGCGTCTACCTCGGCCCCTTTGCAACGGTTGATCTCTCTGTCATGCACAACTGCGTGGTCGGCGACTTCTCTTACGTCCAGGCTGGCGACCTTTCCCGTGTCACCATCGAGCCGGGCCGCGTCTGGGTCAAGTCCGATATCTTTGAATTCAACTACACCTATCCCGAAGGCGTGGTCGAAAAATACGTCAAGCTCGATGAAAACGGTAAACTCACCGGCAAATTCATCGAATATGTCGACGATTTCAAGGATGACTTCATCCCCATCTACTCCACAGTCCAGCCCGAACAGCTGGATGGCATCCCCGAAGGCGCATACGTCAGCCCCTACGCCGTCATCAAAGGCGAGTGCAAGATCGGCAAAAATGCCCTGATCGCACAGCGTGCACACGTTGAAGACTCATTCATCGGCGAAGGCGCCAACGCCCAGGAGAACTGCTACATCAAGAACTCCACCTACGACGGCTTCAACGTCACCGCCCACGGCGGCAAGGTTATCCACACCCATGCTGGTAAAAACGTATTCGTCGGCTTCAACTCATTCCTCCACGGAACCGAGGAATACCCGATCACCGTCGGCAAAGATTCCATCGTCATGCCGCATACAATAATTGACGCCGAAGAGCCTATTGAGATACCTGAGAACTCAGCAGTCTGGGGTTATGTCACCAAGAAGTCCGACCTGGAAACCCAGTGCGTCAGCTTGGATGACTTGTCGAAAGCCACTGATGTAACCCTTGGCAACGCCACCTTCACGGGTGACGGCAAAGCTTTTGTTGATGCTTTCAGACACCGCATTGAGCATATCCGCGAGGAAAACGGGGCATACTTTGATGGCTCCGAAAAGACTCGTGGCCATGCGCAAAAGACCCAAGATGCTTGCTTCAACATTCTCCAGCCATTCCAATCAGGCCCGGAGAAAGGCATGTACCCGACCATGACAATCGGCGAATAGGACGCACAACGCCCTGTAGCTTTTACTTTCAATTTGAGTTGAGGAGACATCTACAATGGATATGAAACTAGTCCAAGCCTACGGCAAGAACTTTCTTGGCAATGCGCCGAACTGGTACAAGCTAACGATTCTCGCCTTTCTTGTTCTCAACCCGATCCTGATGTACACAGTCGGCCCGTTCGTCACGGGTTGGGTGCTGATCGGTCAATTTATTTTCACTTTGGCCATGGCGCTCAAATGCTACCCGCTTCCCGCAGGCGGCCTGCTCGCCATGGAGGCTGTCATCATTGGATTGACGAAGCCCGAGACCGTCTACCACGAAGCCCATGCCAACTTCGAAGTTATTCTGCTCCTGATCTTCATGGTCGCAGGCATCTACTTTATGAAGGACCTGCTGCAGTTTGCGTTCACACGTATCCTGACCAAGGTTCGCTCCAAGATCATCATCTCACTGCTTTTCAGTTTTGCGGGTGCATTCCTGTCCGCCTTCCTGGACGCACTGACCGTCACCGCCGTCATCATCGCGGTAGCCTATAGTTTCTACAACGTTTACCACCGCTATGCCTCCGGCAAGACCATGCAGTGTGATCACGACCTGTGCTCCGACAAACCGGTCAAGGACAAGCAGCGCGAAGAGCTCCAGCAGTTCCGCGCATTCCTGCGTAACCTTATGATGCATGGCGCAATCGGCACCGCTCTTGGCGGCGTCTGCACCATCGTCGGCGAGCCCCAGAACCTACTTATCGGCTCTGAGCTGGGTTGGCACTTTATGGACTTTTTCCTCAAAGTGCTTCCGGTATCCCTGCCAGTTCTGGCCACAGGCATGCTGACATGTATTCTGGTCGAGAAATTCAAACTGTTCGGCTACGGCGTTGAAATGCCTGGCAACATTCGCTCCCATCTGCTGGAAACTGCCATGAAAATGGAAGCAAAACGCGGAAAACGCGGCAGAGCCAAGCTCGTTGTCCAAGGATGGGTCGGGGTCTGGTTGATCCTCGCCTTGGGCTTCCACGTAGCAGCCGTCGGCATGATCGGCCTGTCCGTTATCGTCCTGTTGACTGCCTTCAACGGCTTCATCGACGAGCATCAGCTCGGCCCGGCTTTTGAAGAAGCACTGCCCTTCACCGCCTTGTTGGTCGTTTTCTTCGCCATCGTCGGCGTCATCCACGACCAGCACCTGTTCGCCCCGGTCATGAGTTACGTTCTGGGCTTCGAAGGCCAGATGCAGTTGGTCGCATACTATGTTGCCAACGGCGTACTCTCCATGATCTCGGACAACGTGTTTGTAGCAACCGTGTATGTCTCCGAAACCAAGATGCACTTCGAGGCATTGCTGCACGCCGTCCCCGGCATCGGCATGACCGGAGAAGCTCTCATGGATAAGCTGACCGATGCCAACGCGGTCCGGGCCGATGTACTCGCCACCCTGCCCCAGGCTGCCGCCGCCCAGGTTGGAGATCTGATGATTCAGTTCGAAAAGCTGGCCGTATCCATCAACACCGGTACCAACATCCCGTCTATAGCCACCCCCAACGGTCAGGCTGCCTTCCTGTTCCTGCTGACCTCGGCCCTGGCTCCGGTCATCAGGCTCTCCTACGGCCGCATGGTCGTCCTGGCGCTGCCTTATACCATCACCATGTCCCTGGCTGGCCTCGCCGCCACTTACTATCTCCTATAGATCGTAACCAACTCCAAAAAGGATACGGGCTCCGGCATATTTGCCGGAGCCCTTTTCGTTACACTTGTGAAAACAATCATATAACTGACATTTGTGTGGCGGCACTGTATAGTACACCACCATGAAGAAATACATTACCTTAATCCTCGCACTCCTCATCTTTTGCCACCCCGGCTTTGCCTTGGGGGAGAGCAAAAAGAGAGCCCCGTTCCCTGAGAAAGAAATCATTCTCGGAGTGTCGGACGATGTACTTGCGGACTATCATCTATTCCTCGCCGGGAGAGCCCCGCTCTCCATTACTGACTACAGCGGCCCACATTCCCGACGGGATGTGGTGGAAGTTGTCCTTTTCCAACAAGCACTCGCTCTCGGCGGTCTGCCGACACCCATTCGCTTCAAAGCTGTTCCAACATACAGACGACTCGGCGCAGAACTCCGAGAAGGAATCATTACAGGGGCCGCGACCTCATTCTGGCTGAACGACCTTGAAGAGGACCTGGAACTCTACCGAATAAGTAAAGCTGTTATTGAGAATGGACAGTTCGAGGCTGGCCTGTATACCAATACTGACAACGCCCGAGCTATGGATGCCAACACGCTTGCGAAGATACAAACGCTTTCTGCTGCCAGTAACAAATACTGGATTCCTGACTGGACAACGCTGAGGGCTCTCAACTTAGATACCCTGACCCATATCCAGAAATGGACGACCATGGTGCGCATGGTCTTTAATCAGCGAGCGGACTTTCTACTCGCTCCATTTCAACAAACCGACGGCATGCTCCTCTTTGTGGACAACATGACTCTCACTCCTATCCCCGGCGTCAAAGTTGGACTGCACGGCAGCCGCCACTTCGTCATTTCCAAGCCGCGTCCCAACAGCGACCAAATTTTCAAAGCCTTGCAGAAGGGGCTTGCCACAATGAAAAGCAAAGGCACCCTGAGCAAAGCTTACAGTCAAAGCGGGTTTTTCAACCACAACGCAAAAGACTGGCTTATGCTCAACAAGTAAGAGACACAATCATGCCCACCCACGACACGCTCCTTCTCGCCTTTGGCGGCAACGCCCTTATTCGCAAAGGCCAGGCCGGAACCATTGACGAGCAACTGGAAAACCTCACTCTCCCCATGCGACAGGTGGCGCGACTTGCCAGGGAATACCGCCTTATCATTACCCACGGAAACGGGCCGCAGGTGGGAGATTTACTCAATCGGCAGGAATGTTGCCCAGGCGCCGCACCGTTACCGCTTGAGATTTTGGTCGCTCAGACACAGGGGCAGATTGGATACATGATAGAGTCCACACTGGACACCGAACTAATGGCTCTCGATGCTTCGCCACAAAAGTCCTTGGTCAGCCTCATCAGTTACGCAGTCGTGGATAAAAACGACCCTGCGTTCCTTACACCGACCAAGCCAATCGGGCCAATACTGACTGAGAATCAAGCCATGAGTGCGCCCTACCCTGTAAAAAAGACTGCCAAAGGCATGCGCCGAGTGGTGGCCTCACCAACACCACTGACCATAGTGGAGAAGCGTGAGATCAAGAAACTCATCGAGCAAGATTTCATCGTCATCTGCTGCGGCGGTGGCGGCATTCCCGTGGTGCGTGAAGGAAGAAAATTTTGCGGCGTAGACGCGGTTATCGACAAAGATCTGGCAAGCGCCTGTCTCGCCCATGAAGTCGGCGTGGACGTCTTCGCCATCGTCACCGACGTCGCAGGCGCATACCTCAATTATGGCACGCCCGACCAAGAGCTTCTCACTCACATTTCAGTAACAGAGGCCGAGAATTACCTCTCCACCGGAGCCTTCCCCGACGGCAGTATGGGACCAAAAATCCAGGCATGCATCAATTTCATCAAAGACGGCGGAAAACGAGCCGTCATCTGCCCCATGGATGAGATAGAAACCGCAGTAAAGGGAAGAGCCGGGACTGTTATCGTTCCGTAAAAAAATCTTTACTTTTTCTCTTTCCAAATCACACATCCCAACACACTTTCCCGCTTTGAATCGCAATTTTGGGCAAACGAATGCCCGCGCGACTGCGCCTACAAAAAGTTTAGGAAGGGAGATGGGGTTGG
>JAFLJT010000228.1 GCA_022712855.1 Pseudodesulfovibrio sp.
ATCTGAAGTCCTTAACTTTCTTGTGGTGGAGCTGGAGGGAATCGAACCCACGACCCCTTGAATGCCATTCAAGTGCTCTCCCAACTGAGCTACAGCCCCACGCTGTTGGGAAAACGGTAATTATCTAAGGGGAGCCAGGAAGTCAACTGAAAATTATACTCGGGGGTGAAAATTTGTTTGTCGTGTCCATTGCTTCGCCCATCGTCTTGCAGTAAGAAATACGGACGGTTGGATTAAACGGAGTATCAATGGCCCAAGTTCTCAAACGAATTCTGATTAAGCTCATATGGGTGGGCGTGGTGTTTCTCGGCATCACGGTCATCAGTTTTTGGGTTATTCACCTTGCGCCCGGCTCGCCAACCGACCTGCAAACCACGCTCAATCCCGACGCCGGGGTCGAAGCCCGTGCCCAGCTCGAAAAGCTCTACGGCCTCGATCAGCCGCTCCATATACAATACATTAAATGGCTCGACAGGCTCGTGCATCTCGACTTCGGCCAATCCATGTCCGGCGATCACCGTCCGGTATGGGACAAGATCAAGGAACGCCTGCCGCTCACCTTTGGCATGAACGTCGCCTCCATGATCCTCACTCTGCTCATTGCCGTGCCCGTAGGCGTGGCTGCGGCGTGGTGGCGTGGTGGTACGTTTGATAAAGTGTCCACGGTCATTGTGTTCATCGGCTTTGCCATGCCCGGCTTCTGGCTGGCGCTACTGCTCATGCTCTGGCTCGGCATCAACTGGCCGATCCTGCCTATTTCCGGGCTGACGTCCCTCGGCCACGACTCCATGTCCGGCCCGGCCCAAATCTGGGATTATACCAAACACCTTATCCTGCCAGTGTTCATCTATACCTCCGGCTCATGGGCGGGCATGTCCCGATTCATGCGCTCTTCCATGCTCGAAGTGCTGCGTCAGGACTACATCATGACCGCCCGCGCCAAAGGGCTGCCGAGCCACGTCGTGCTGTTCAAACATGCCCTGCGCAACGCGCTCATGCCCGTCATCACCATCCTCGGCCTATCCGTGCCCGCACTCATCGGCGGCTCGGTCATCATCGAATCCATCTTCGCCCTGCCGGGATTGGGACAACTTTTCTATCAGGCCGTCATGTCGCGCGACTACCCGCTCATCATGGGCAGCCTCGTACTCGGCGCTGTGCTGACGCTCATCGGCAACCTGCTGGCTGATGTGGGCTACGGCCTCGCCGACCCGCGTATCCGCATTGGTCAGGGGAGAGAGCGATGAAACGCAAACCGCTCAGACGCCCTTCACCATGGGCACGCCACGCCCTGCTCGTCCTCGGCGGTCTCATCGTCGGGCTGATGTCCGTGGGCGCTGTCCTCGCACCATGGCTTGCGCCGTTCGATCCCAACATCATCAACGTAGACACACTGCTCCAACCGCCGTCCGCCCTGCATTTTATGGGTACAGACGCCCTTGGGCGGGACGTATTCTCACGCATCCTGTTCGGCGGACGAGTCTCTCTCTGGGTCGGTTTCGTGGCTGTGGGTATCGCTACCAGCATCGGATTGGTCATCGGATTAGTGGCCGGATATTTCGGCCGCTTTGTGGATGAAATCCTCATGCGCGGCGTCGATGTCATGCTCTGCTTTCCGTCATTTTTCCTCATCCTCGCGGTCATCGCGTTCCTCGAACCGAGCCTGACCAACATCATGATCGTCATCGGCCTGACCGGCTGGATGGGCGTGGCCCGCCTCGTGCGTGCTGAGACCCTGACCATCCGCGAGCGCGATTACGTTCTCGCCGCCCGCGCTTCCGGAGCCGGACCGGGCCGCATCATATTTCGACATATCCTGCCCAACGCCATCGCCCCGGTCCTCGTGTCCGCGACGCTGGGCGTGGCCGGAGCCATCCTGACTGAATCATCCCTGTCATTCCTCGGTCTGGGCGTTCAACCGCCCGACGCCTCCTGGGGCAACATGCTCCTCGAAGGCAAGGAAGTCCTCGGCATAGCCTGGTGGCTATCCGTCTTCCCCGGTTTGGCAATCCTCTTCACTGTACTCGGGTACAATTTACTCGGCGAGTCGTTGCGCGACTTGCTTGATCCAAGGTTAAAACAATGAGCAAACACCACACACGTCCTCTCGACAAGAACGACGTTTTTCTCCTCGAACAGATTATGCGCGATGCTTTTGCTGAAAGCTTTGCCCACTTCATGCCGGAGCAGTATGTGCGCGAATGGTATGACAATGATGAAGCCGCGCGTTCCGTCCGCATTGGTCAGAGCCGATGTGGCGTGGCCGAGGTCATGGGCCGTGTTGCTGGCTTTGTCATGTATATGGATAATACCATCACGGAACTGTGGGTTGACCCAAAATATCAAGAGCAAGGCGTTGGCCGTTCGCTCATTGAATGGGTCGAAAGCCAATTCCGCAAACGCGGATTTCCGACCATCACCATGTATTGTTACGAGAACAACGCCAATGCGCTTCTTTTCTTCAAGCAAATGCGCTGCCGCCGTGCCTCGACGCACATGTCCCACGACGATCCGGGCGGCCCCTTTGTGGTCTACAACATGCTCAAGATGGTCAAAAATTTGAAGAGGTGACCATGATCGCCCGCGCTTTTTTTCTTGCCTTCCTGTCCCTGCTTTTTGCGGGGCAAGTGCAAGCGAAAAAGCTCCCGGACACCATCATATTCGACCCAGAAGTCCTCGTTGAGACAAAACGCCGTGTTCTTGAACGCGACCCTACAGTCATGCCCGCCTTCAAGAAGCTCATCGAGCAGGCGGAACTGGCCATGAAGGCTCCGGCTGAGACGGTCATCTTCAAGTCCAGCCCACCGCCGAGCGGGGATATCCACGACTATCGGTCCCTCGCGCCGTACTACTGGCCCAACCCGGATTCGTATAATGAGATGCCATTTATCCGGCGCGACGGCGAACGCAATCCCGCAGTGGATTCCGCAAAATACGACCGAGCCCGAATGCAGCGTATGTCCAACGACGCCCTGACGCTCGCGCTGGCCTGGTACCTTACGGGCAACGAGGAATACGCGGGTAAAGGCACAGCGCTCATCTGGTCGTGGTGTTGTGATTCTGTTACGCGCACCAACCCGAACATGGATTTTGCGCATGAACAGCCCGGCATCGCCGAAGGTGCACCCTCAGGTATTATTGAGACTCGCGACCTGATTAAAGTGGCCGAGGCCGCACGTATCATGGAGCCGTCCCAGGCATGGAGCCGAGCTGTCACCAAGAAGGTCATGGCGTGGTTCACCGATTACGTGGAATGGTTGCAAACGAGCGAATTTGGCCGTCTCGAAGCGGGGGCCATGAATAACCACGGAACATGGTACGACGCGCAACTCGCCGTTTTCACCCTGTTCATCGGCGATAAAAACTATGCCCGCTCTATCATCGCCAACACCGTACCGCACCGGATCATGCTGCAAATCGAGCGAAACGGTGCCATGCCCGCCGAACTCGACCGCACCAGATCGCGCCATTATACTTTTTTCGCCCTCGAAGCATTTTTCATCCTCGCCGCTGTGGGCGACCGTGTTGGCATCGACATTTGGCACTGGGCCGACACTTCCGGCGCATCCGTCAAGAAAGCCTTCGACTACGCCGCGCCGTACATCGCCAAGAATGAACCGTGGCCTTTCGGCGGCATCGGCTCATATGACCCATTTCTGTTCACGCCCCTTTTCCACCGCGCCGCGATGGTGTATAAGGAAGATCGCTATTTGGATTACTTGAAAGCGTTGCCCAAGGATAAACTCCTGCTGGATCGCGCCCAACTCTTTTATTAGGCTGGTCCTCCATGCTCGAACTGCTTCGTATTCGCAATCTCGCTTTAATCGAGGATGTGGAACTAGAATTTTCTCCCGGCCTCAACACCCTCACGGGTGAAACTGGCGCGGGTAAGTCGTTCATCATGCGTGCCGTGGACTTCCTCATGGGCGAGCGTATGGACTCAAAACTGGTCCGTCCCGGCGCTGCAAAGGCGTCGGTAGAAGCGCTCTTCGTGCTGCCCGAGGGCGAAACCGTCATCCGCCGCGAACTCTCTGCCGAGACCGGGCGCAGCCGTGTTTTTCTCAACGACACCCTCTCGTCGCAGCCGACCATTCGGGACATGCGGAGCAAGCTTATTATCCATACCAGCCAGCATGGGCAGCAGAAATTGCTCACGCCCGCTTTCCAGGCCGAAGTGCTTGATTCATTCCTGCCCGACCAGACGCTCATGGGTAAAAAGAACGAAGCCTTTGCCCTGCTCAATGACGTTTTGGAACGAAAGCGGCAATTGGTCGCAAAGTTCGACGACATCGAAAAACAGCGTGATTTTCTGGAATATCAAAAGAAAGAGATCGACAAAGTTGACCCGCAACCGGGCGAGGAAGACGATCTGGAAGAACGCAAAAAGATTCTCAAGGACCGCGAGCGCGCAGGCGAATGTCTGCAAAATGCCCTCGACGTCCTGAACGGCGAAGTCGGCCTTCTTGACGCCATGACCCTGCTCACTCGCGAGATGGAAATAATCGCCCGTCTGTTCCCCGGCTTCGATGACGACCGCGATGCCATCGAAGAACTGCGCATGATGCTGCACGATCTCGATTCTCGTCTGCGAAAGGGACCAGCAGGTCAGATCGACAATGACGAACCCATGACGCTCAACGACATCGAGGGGCGGCTCTTCGAGCTAGCAAAACTCAAGCGCAAATTACGCCGTGACCTCAATGAAATTGTCGGTCTCAAGGCAGAAATTGACGACAACCTTTCTTTCCTCGACGTCTGCGCACTCGACATGAAGAATCTCAAACGCGAAGAGGAAAAAGCAGCCAAAGCGCTCAAGGCAATATTAACGACCCTCAATCGCGCCCGGAAAAAGTCAGCCATAGAGCTCTCCGCCCGCATTGTGGCCGAACTCACGGACCTCGGCTTTTCCGAGCATGTCAAAGTCCATTT
>JAFLJT010000230.1 GCA_022712855.1 Pseudodesulfovibrio sp.
TAGCCAGATAGTGCTTGAGGCCAACCCGAAGTTCTTCGAAGGGAAGGCTGAGATCGACAAGGTTGTCTATCGGATGATCCCTGATCTTTCCACGCAGTTCCTTGAACTCAAAGCGGGTAATCTCGATACCATGGGCCTGACACCCTTGCAGTATCTCTATCAGACCTCCGGGCCGGGTTGGGATGGTAGCTTTAATAAATTCGAATACTTATCATCTGGTTATACATTTCTTGGCTTCAATATGAAGCATAAATTCTTTAAGGACGTGCGCGTTCGTCAGGCCATTGATTATGCCATTGATCGCCGTGAGATCGTCAAGGGTGTGCTCTATGGATTGGGCGAGGCTGCCAATGGGCCATACAAGCCCGGCACTTGGCAGTACAATGATGAAATTTCACCGCGTCCGTATGATCTGACAAAGGCGAAAGAACTGCTGGCCGAAGCAGGGTGGACCGATAGCGACGGCGACGGTGTGCTGGATAAAGACGGCATACCCTTTGTCTTTTCCATCATCACTAATCAAGGCAATACCCAGCGTATCAAGACGGGCGTTATCCTTCAGCAGCGGTTGATGGACGTCGGGATTATTGTGGACCTGCGCACTGTTGAGTGGGCGGCGTTCATCAAGGAATTTGTGGATAAAGGTCGTTTCGACGCAATTATTCTCGGTTGGAATATCATGCAAGATCCCGATATCTATAATGTCTGGCATTCATCCATGGCCGTTGACGGTGGGTTGAATTTCACCCGCTTTACCAATGATGATCTGGATTCTTTGCTGGAACGGGGGCGTGGTGTCGTCGAGCAAGACAAGCGTAAGCCCATTTATGACGAAGTTCAGAAGATTTTACACGAACAGGTACCGTACTGTTTTCTTTATATTCCTAAGTCCTTGCCAATAGTACAGGCGCGGGTGCAGAATATAACAGCGGCCCCGGCCGGTATTGCATATAATTTCACCAAATGGTGGATTCCAAAGTCGCTGCAACGGCAGCCATAAAAGCTAGTAGGCTCAATGATTCGCATCAATCAGATCACCGATAAGGTGTCGGCATATATTGAAAACGCCGATCTGGATCTCATCCAGCGGGCATACGTTTTTTCCGCTCAAGCTCATGACGGCGTAGTGCGTCGTTCCGGTGAGCCATATATTTCACATCCCATGAATGTCGCCTATTTACTGGCCGACATGCAGCTTGATGAGGCCACGGTTGCCGCTGGCCTGCTGCACGATACGGTGGAGGACACCGATACTACGGTCGATGAGATCGAGGAACTCTTCGGCTCGGACGTGGCCGATATCGTGGATGGCGTGACCAAAATTTCCCAGATGGATTTGGAAGACAAGGCTGTGCAGCAGGCGGAGAACATCCGCAAGCTCATTTTGGCCATGGCCGAAGATATCCGCGTGCTTATGGTCAAGCTGGCTGACAGGTTGCACAACATGCGTACCCTTGAATTTATGAAGCCGGTCAAGCAGCAGCTTATCGCTCGGGAAACTCAGGATATTTATGCGCCCTTGGCAAATCGTCTTGGTTTGCACCGTGTCAAAACCGAGCTTGAAGATTTGTGTCTGCAATACCTCAAGCCGGATGTATTCGGTCAGTTGACCGACGCGGTGTCTGATCACCGGGCAGCGGGTGAGCCGTATATTGATAAGGTTCTCGAACTGATCAATGAAATGCTCAAGAAAAACAAGATCAAGGGGCATGTCTACGGGCGTACCAAACACCTGCATTCCATCCATGTAAAGATGGAGCAGCAGGGGTTGACGTTCGATGAAATTTTTGACCTGATTGCTTTCCGCATCATCTTGAATTCACTGAAGGATTGTTACGCAGTCCTCGGGCTTATTCACGCCATCTGGCGGCCAGTGCCCGGTCGGTTCAAGGACTATATTTCCATGCCCAAGGCGAACATGTACCAGTCGTTGCACTCCACGGTCATCGGACCGGATGGTGAGCGCATCGAGTTTCAGATTCGTACTTCCGAGATGAACCAGATCGCTGAATACGGCGTGGCTGCTCATTGGCAATATAAGGAAGTGGGCAAAGGGCAACAAAGGGGTAAGACCGCTGGTACTCGTGATGCCGAGCGCTACACCTGGCTTAAGCAGATCATGGATTGGCAGCGCGAGCTGTCCGACCCGCGTGAGTTCATGGCTAACCTTCGAATGGACATGTTTCAGGAAGAAGTTTTCGTTTTCACGCCCAATGGTGACATCAAGGAATTGCCCGAAGGGGCCACGCCCGTTGATTTCGCCTACGCCATTCACTCCGAAGTGGGTGACAAATGTGCCGGGGCCAAGATCAATGGCCGCATTGTGCCGTTGCACGCCACACTGAAGAACGGCGATTCGGTGGAGATCATCACCGACAAGAACCGTATGCCCAGTCGCGATTGGCTCAAGTTCGTCAAGACCGCCAAGGCGCGGACACGCATCAAGAATTACACCCGCACAGTTGAACGGGATCGGGCCATTTCGCTTGGTAAGGAGCTTTTGGAGAAAGAAGGCCGTCGCGCCAGCATCAATGTTCAAAAGGCCATGAAAGAAGGGCTGCTCCTCAAGCTGGTGGAAGAATTCAATTGTGGCAGTGTGGACGACCTGTTGAGCCAAGTCGGGTTCTCCCGGTTTACACCGCGCAAGGTGATTAAGAAGCTGTACGCCGTCATCCATGGTGAACCGCTTGATGTCCGTAAGCCTAAGAAGGAAGCGGAGACGGACGCAAAGAAAAAGCAGCCCAAGGCTGACGGATTGCATATCTCCGGTGTGGACAACGTGTTGTTGCGCTTTGCCAGTTGTTGTACACCGCTGCCAGGTGAGCCTATCGTGGGTTATATTACCCGTGGTCGTGGTGTGACTGTCCACCGTATCGACTGTCACAATGTCAATAATTTCGAAGATGAACGCTTGCTCGAAGTCAACTGGGAAGGTGTGGAAGACAAGCCATATCCCGCTAAGATCAGAGTCAAATGTCTCAATAAGAAAGGGATGCTTGGTAAAATTTGTACCATGCTCGCCGACCTTGAGGTCAACATTGATTCCGGTAGCTTTGAATCCAGAGTGGACGGGACTTCTATCCTTGAGTTCACCGTAGAGGTTACGGACCTGAATCAGCTTCATCACGCTTTGTCGCAGATCAAAGCACTGAAGGCCGTGAAAGAGGCACTTCGAGTTTCATAAGTCGGCTGTTGAAAAAGCACCATTTGCGTCGTTGCTGCAAAAAGATCAAACCCTAGCGTAGGAAGACTACGCGTCGGTCTTGATCTTTTTTTGCGCCTAGCAACTGGCCCTTTTTGAACAGCCTCTGTGTTGTTAGGAGTCGTTTAAACGAAAAGGCCCGCAAATGAGCGGGCCTTTTCTGTTGGGGGTGAGGACTGGGTATGGCTTGTCGGTTTGTTTACTTGGGGTGGCAGGCCTTGCAGGACACGGGAACGACCTTATTGCCGGACTTCTTCAGAATCTTGTGGCAACCGAGACAACTGGCTTCGGACTTCTTGGCGTGGAAAGCTACGTAGAATGCGGTTTCGCCCTTCTTGCCGGGTTGGTCATGGCAGCCTGCATATGAGCAGCTCTTGACTTCGGACGTGCCGTTCCAGGTGTGGTGGCAGGTGGCGCACTCGACCTTTGCCTCGCCGTGCTTGTCGTGAGAGAAGTCAACCAACGTCTTGGAGGCCTTCATGCCTTCGGGCGGTCCAAGCTTCAAATCGGCAGGGGCTTCCACTGCGGCCCAAGCTAGTGCGCTTGCCAAAATCAGAACACACAGTGTCATTGTGGTCATAATAAAACGATGCATGAGGATCCTCCAATAAGTTGATGATCAAATGACACTGAGACTAACGCAATGGGCGTGCCAAAAGTTAGTAGGCTGATATAGCTGTATTTATAGTGAGTGTGCACGTTTTGCGCGTACGTTTTTTGCGCACTTGGTAAAGAAAAAGCCCTCCGCTAGGAAGGGCTTGGGTAATCGTATGGGGCTTGGGGTATGAATTATTCTTTTGGTTCAGGTGGTGTCTCTTCCGCTTTTTCCTCTGCAGGCGATTCTGAGATTGCTGCTTCCAGCTTGGCTTCAGCTTCAGCTTTGGCCTCATCTTGCGCCTTTTCGAAAAGCTTTTCCCGCTTGGCAGCTTGCTCGATGATACCTTCCTGCATTTTTTCCATCTCAGGGTCCACATCTTTCAAGGCAACGCCGAGTTCTGATGCGACGCGGGCCAGGAGTTCTTTTTCCTGTTGGTCATAGACCTCGTCAGCGCCAGCAATGATGGACATCATCGCAACAGTCTTGATCTGCAGGGCTGGGAATGCGCCTTTCAGTGCAGTGGTAGCTTTTTTTTCCAAGCCATTTTTCCCGAGAATTTTCTTAACCTCATTGTATTTATTGAGGAATTCCTTGTGGGGTCCGATCTTTTCAGCGACGTGTTCCGCGAAAAAAGGATTGTCGATCATGGAGGACAGTTCTTCCAGTTTTATCTCTTCATTGGCTCCGACCATGAGCAGTGAGAGGACGGCAACGGATTCGGGCGTGGTAAAGACATCAAGCATCAGCGGACCTCGTTAGATTTTGCATTTGGAATACGATACCTGAATCATGAAATAAAAAAAAGGGGGAGCCAGAAGCTCCCCCTTGTATTGTGTGATTTCAATTGGAATTGTTACATTTCGATACGCACATTTTCCGGGCTCAGACGGCGCTCAAGGCGCTTGGCATACAGGCTCATGAAGTAGCTGAAGGTGAAATACATGACTGCGATAACCGTGTAGATTTCGAATGGGTAGATCATGATGCGGTTGTTGATGGCGTAGGCCGCACGGGTCAACTCCATAACACCGATGATGTAGGCCAGAGATGTGTCCTTGAAGGCGGCGATGAACATGCCGACCAGAGCCGGGAGCATCTGCTTGAGTGCCTGTGGCAGGACGATCTTGCGCATGGTCTGGAAGTACGACAGGCCGGTTGCCTTGGCTGCTTCCACCTGGCCCACAGGAATATTTTCGATGCCGCCACGAACGGTCTCCGCGATATAGGCTGCGAAGAAGAAGGTCATGGCAATGGTTGCGGCCCAAAAAGCGTGAATCTCGATTTTGAAGATCATGCTGAGGACGACGGTGTAGAACCAAAAAATGACCAGAATCAGCGGGATGGCACGGACGAATTCGATATAGATCATGCAGGGGATACGTATTGCCCGGTTGCGAGCGGTGCGTCCCATACCGATAAAGAGGCCAAAGACGAAGCTGACAGAAATAGAGATAACGGCCATGACAATTGCGCCAGCCAAGCCGCCAAGTCCCATGAAGAATTCAGTGTCGTCGCCATTGGGGAAGCGCCAGAACGTCAATGCGTAGATGTTTTTCCAGATGATCTCGAAGTTGAAAGCGGCCACGGCCATGGCGATCTTATACAATAAGATGCACAGCCCGACGATAAAGAGTGCCTTTGTTGCTTGAATAAACCCTTTGGTAGCCATGGTCATCAGGCGGCGCAGGGGAGATACTGTCTTGGATGCATCAGGGGCCTTGCGGAAGTACCACACGATGTATTCCATGGTGTTACCCAGCAGCCCAAACGGGTAGAACAACACATCGGCAATCTTGCGAGACAGCGGTTCGTGTCCGCGGGGCATGATTTTCAGCTTGATGTTTACCAGATTGAGAAGGCCCGCAATGGAAAGGGACAGGAAAAGATAGATGAGGGTCGCCACAAT
>JAFLJT010000319.1 GCA_022712855.1 Pseudodesulfovibrio sp.
GGCAACAAGATTGACCAGCTTGGGGATAATGACCATCTCCGGTCGGATGAGGAATTCAAAGACGTACTTGGGCAACAGTCCTGCTACCGATGTGTACCACGCGCCGAAATAGATGGATTCGAACAAGGTGCGCGCGGCATCGATGAGCAGGATGAAAAGGACCGTGGCGAAGAGGGCGGATTCTATTTTTCGGTGGCGGAGCCGCTTGATGCAAAACAGCAGGATGGAGCCCCAGATGAGAATCAGGAGCCAGTAGGTTATGGGCGTAAGGTAATTGAACATGCTATTGCGTCTCTTGGTTTGTCCGCAATATTAGCACAAATTATTCATAAAAATCCAGAGAGTTTGGCAAACAGTCGTTTCATCTTATGGGGCACTAAAAAAGGCCGGGCGAAATCGCCCGGCCTTGATCAAATCATGGTGTGTCGATGACTATTCAGTCTCGGCAACGTATTCGGAGATGGCGCACTCGGTGGTCAGCAGCAAGCCGGATACGCTGGCTGCGTTCTGCAGTGCGACACGGGTGACCTTCTTGGGATCGATGACGCCTTCCTTGACCAGGTCGACGTACTCGCCGGTGGCAGCGTTGAAGCCTTTGTTGCCTTTGAGGCCCTTGACTTTCTCGACCACAACGGTGCCTTCGAGGCCGCAGTTGTTGGCGATCTGGCGCAGGGGCTCTTCGATGGCGCGGACGATGATGTTGATGCCAGCCTGCTCGGTGTCATTCGCACCTTTGAGGTCAGCCAGTGCTTTGCCAGCACGGACCAGAGCGGTTCCGCCGCCAGCCACGATGCCTTCGTCAACAGCAGCGCGGGTGGCGTTGAGGGCATCCTCAACACGGTCCTTACGCTCTTTCATCTCGATCTCGGTGGGAGCACCGACCTTGACGACTGCAACACCGCCGACCAGCTTGGCCAGACGTTCCTGCAGTTTCTCGCGGTCGTAATCACTGACAGCGTTCTTGACGTGGCCCATGATCTCGTCACAGCGACGTTCGATGACTTCTTTGTTACCGGCACCACCGATGATGAGGGTGTTCTTTTTACCGACAACAATTTTCTTGGCAGTACCGAAATCTTCGGGCTTGATGGATTCCAGGGTCACAGCTGTGTCCTCGGAAACTACGTTGGCACCAGTCATGATAGCCATGTCGCGGACCATGTCCTTGCGACGTTCGCCAAAACCGGGGGCCTTGACTGCACAAATCTTGAGGGAACCGCGCATGGCGTTGATGGTCAGACCGGCAAGAGCATCATTTTCGATGGTCTCGGCGATGATCACCAGCGGGCGTTCTGCTTTGGCAACGGCTTCAAGGATGGGAACCAGCGGCTTGATGCTGGAGATTTTACCTTCGGACAGCAGAATGAAGGGGTTTTCGAAAACCGTCTCCTGCTTGTCGTGGTCAGTCACAAAATAGGGGGAGAGCCAACCGTTGTCCCACTGCATACCCTCAACGACGTCGAGCTCGATGCTCACGCCCTGAGACTCTTCAACAGTGATGACACCGTTGTCGCCGACTTTCTCGACAGCTTCGGCCAGAATGGCGCCGATTGCTGCGTCGTTATTAGAGGAGATCATGCCAACCTGGGCGATCTCGGAGCTTTTCTTGACGGGCTTGGCCATCTCGTCCAGCTCTGCAACAACAGCGTCGACAGCGAGGTCGATGCCGCGTTTGACGTCCATGGGGTTGCGGCCAGCGGCCAGCAGCTTCACGCCTTCGTTGAACACGGACTGAGCGAGGATGGTAGCGGTAGTTGTACCGTCACCAGCGACGTCGTTGGTCTTGGAAGCAACTTCCTTGACCATCTGTGCGCCCATGTTCTCGAGCTTGTCTTCCAGGTCGATCATCTCAGCGACGGTAACGCCATCTTTGGTCACCTGGGGAGCGCCCCAAGTTTTTTCCAGCATGACGTTACGGCCCTTGGGACCGAGAGTAACCTTAACAGCGTTGGCAAGAATGTTCACGCCGTTCTGCATGCCCTCACGGGCGACTGATTTGTAATCTATAGCTTTTGCCATTGTATTCAATCCTTAGAAATTTGTTGTCTGTCTTATCATATTTCTTCGAAATATACCGTAAATAAACTGTCCAGAAAGGTTCGAGTGCTAGGCGCGAAAGAGATTCAAGGCCGACGCGTACTTCCTGTACGCTAGGATTTGAATCTCTTGAAGCAACGACGCAATCGGGCCTTTATGGGCTGTTTATGCGAAGATGCCGAGGATGTCGTCTTCGCGCATGACTACGAGGTCTTCACCGTCAACGGCGAATTCGCTGCCAGCGTATTTGGCGAACAGTACGGAGTCGCCAGCTTTGACAGTTTTGCACTCGGGGCCAGCAGCAAGAACTTCGCCGCCCTGGGGCTTTTCTTTAGCGGAATCCGGAATGTAGATGCCTCCGGCGGTCTTTTCCTGCTCTTCTTTTCTCTTGACGATGACGCGATCACTCAGCGGTTTCAAACCCATTTTCTTATCTCCTTATGTGAAAAAAAATTCCGCCAATGGGCGGGGTATTTATATCGACTGGGAGGAAGGATAAGAACCCTGTTCTTCTTGTCAACAGCCTCGATGAAATATTTTTACAAGACTGTTTTCGGCGCAGACTTGAATTACGTGGAAAACAGCGGTAACAATCTATTAATGAAGTAGAAAAAATACTCGATGCATCGAGGAGATGATCTGATGGAATCCAAACGGTTGGTGGTGGTTTCAAATAGACTTCCCGCAACTTTGAAAAAAGAAGATGGGGAATGGACAGTTAAGGCTGGTGCCGGAGGATTGGTTACGGCCATGGCTCCGGTGCTCAAGAACCGTGGCGGGGTGTGGATAGGGTGGTCTGGCTCGTCAGACCCGACCATTGATGTGGATGCCCTGTTGTCTGATTTTTCTGATGAGGCGGGGTATGATCTGCACACGGTTCCTCTGACGAAAGAGGAAGTGGACGGCTATTATTTGGGATTCTCCAACGAGATTATCTGGCCGCTCTTTCATGATCTGCAAACCCGTTGCAAGTTCGACCCGCAGTATTGGCGCACGTACCTGGATGTGAATTTCAAATTCGCCGAAATGGTGGCCCGCAAGACGACGCCGGACGATTATGTCTGGATTCAGGACTACCACCTCATGCATCAGGCGTTTTTCCTCAAGTCCATGGGCGTCAAACGCAAGACCGGATTTTTCCTGCATATCCCATTTCCACCGCCGGATATTTTTATGAAACTGCCGTGGCGCTGGAAGCTGATTCAGGCGCTCACCGAGTTCGATCTGGTGGGATTCCAGACATTGCAGGACCGCGAGAATTTTGCTGAATGTTTGCGACGCCTCATGCCCGAGGCGCAGTTCGAAGGCGACGGCGGTGTTGTTACAGTCGATATGGGCAACCACCAGTTCCGTCTCGGTGCGTTTCCCATCTCTATCGATTTTAATCAGTTCTCCGAGATCGCCAAACGGCCCGAAGTGGCGGAAAAGGCGTTCAGTATCAAGGAAGCGCTTCGCCATCGCAAGATCATCCTTGGCGTGGATCGCCTTGATTACACCAAAGGTATCCCGGAGCGTATTCGCTCCATCCAGACCATGCTTCGGCGTTACCCCGACCTCAAGGGGCGCGTGAACTTCGTCCAGATAGCCGTGCCCAGTCGCGAGGAAGTGGACGATTACAAGGAATTGAGGACCGAGATCGAACAACTCGTGGGGCGCGTTAATGGCGAGTTCTCATTTCCGGGCTGGGTGCCAGTGCACTATCATTATAAGAGTTTCCCTCACGATGAACTGGTCGCGTACTATTCCGCGGCTGATATCGCGTTAATCACACCACTGCGTGACGGCATGAATCTGGTCGCCAAAGAGTATTGTGCTTGCAATGTCACTGAAGACGGCGTGCTCGTGCTCAGCGAATTCGCCGGAGCCGCCGCCCAATTGCAAGGGGAGGCCTATCTGGTGAATCCCTACGACATGGAAGGCATTGCTAAGGCGCTCCACCGCGCTATCCATTGGGAAAAGGATCAGCGCAGTGCCCACATGTCCAAGCTCAGAGATCAGATCCGCAAGAACAACATCTATTGGTGGGTCGATTCATTTCTCCAGGCAGGCATCTCGAAGAGTCTGGGAGATTTCCCGGAAGTCGCTGCCATGAAATACGAACGAGGATAAGCACCTTTTATGCTCACCCTCAAATGCGCAGCCTGCCGGCGCAAGCTCTGGAAATATCATAAGCTCGGTCAGGGTGAAGTGCACCGCTGCCACAAGGATCGGATCACGAAAGT